>NZ_PYLV01000021.1:0-82250 GCF_003025475.1 Photobacterium sp. NCIMB 13483 | reverse complement strand
GCAGAAAGCTTTGTACTACCAGAAAGGCAGGAAAGAAGTTATCCAAGGGCAGTAAAGAAAAGGCCTAGTCGCTATGCGACTAGGCCTTCAAGGAAGCGTAAATTATCTTAATTCACATGCATTAGGCCTTAGTGCCTGCTTTTTATGTTATATTGATTCATTATCTTCAGCTTAACATTGGCTTAATTTGATGGCTTATAGCATTGAACCTATCGGTATCGTCCACTCTCCTTATAAAGAAAAGTTTGCAGTCCCTCGTCAACCAGGACTCGTCCCCAGTGCTCGCTGTGAAGTTATTTTACAAGGTGAAGCTAATTCCCTAGAAGCGGTGCGTGGCATCGAACAATTTAGCCATGTATGGTTATTATTTTTATTTGACCAAAATTTGAAGGCAGGTTGGCGGCCAACAGTACGTCCTCCACGTCTTGGCGGTAATGAACGAATTGGTGTTTTTGCAAGTCGCGCCACTTTTCGTCCCAATGGTATTGGAATGTCAGCCGTTAAATTAAAAGGAGTACGACATCATAATGGCCAAGTGATCATTGATGTAGGAGGAACCGACTTAGTTGACGGTACGCCGATTGTTGATATTAAGCCTTATATTCCCTACTCAGACAGTTTACCCAATGCCTTAGGTGGTTTTGCCTCTGAACAACCACCAATATTCGATGTTCAGTTTAGCGAGCATGCTCAACAACAATTACGTGGCAAACAAGTCGATTATCATCGCGCCGTGATCACTGAAGTCTTAGCCCAAGATCCACGCCCAGCCTATAAAAAAGGCAAAACTGACAATAAAGTTTATGCGGTAAATTTATTTAATTTTAACATTCATTTTATGGTGACTGAGCCCATTGTTACGGTAATTAGTATCGATACTATTAATCAATAATAGATCTTATGTAGTTATCTTTGGCGAATAGCGCCGAGACTGGTAATATAACGGGCTATCGTCATGATACTGACGGGTGGAACATCAGTTCCTTCTCTTTCCTTTTATCAATAACGGATACCATCAATGCGTACCAGTAAATATCTTCTTTCTACCCTGAAGGAGACTCCAAACGACGCAGAAGTCATTAGTCACCAACTAATGCTACGTGCAGGCATGATCCGTAAGTTAGCTTCAGGTTTATATACCTGGCTACCTACAGGTCTGCGTGTGCTGCGTAAAGTCGAAAACATCGTTCGCCAAGAAATCGACAATGCAGGCGCAATCGAAACCTTGATGCCCGTTGTTCAGCCGTTTGAACTATGGGAAGAGACAGGCCGCTCTGAAAAGATGGGTCCTGAACTACTTCGCTTTACTGACCGTCATTTCCGTCCGTTTGTACTAAGCCCAACCGCAGAAGAAGTGATCACTAGTCTTGTACGTAACGAAGTAAGCTCATACAAGCAACTGCCACTTAACCTATACCAAATTCAGACGAAATTCCGTGATGAACGTCGCCCACGTTTTGGCGTAATGCGTGCACGTGAATTCTGCATGATGGATGCTTACAGCTTTGATATCGATAAAGACGGCTTACAAAAGTCTTTCGATACTATGCATGCTGCTTACTGTAAAGCTTTTGACCGTATGGGTCTTGAATACCGTCCAGTATTAGCTGATTCAGGCGCAATCGGTGGTAATGGTTCTCAAGAGTTCCACGTACTAGCCGAAAGCGGCGAAGACTTAATCGCATTCTCTACTGAATCTGATTACGCTGCTAACATCGAAAAAGCAGAAGCTATTGCACCTGCTGTTGAGCGTGCTGAACCAACACAAGCAATGACCATTATTGATACGCCAAATGCAAAAACTATTGCAGAATTGGTTGAACAACACGGCATTGCTATCGAAAAAACAGTGAAGACGTTATTCGTTAAAGCTTCTGATGAAATCGACGCACCTATCGTGGCATTGATCATCCGTGGTGACCACGAACTTAACGAAATCAAAGCAGAAAACCTTGCAGAAGTTGCATCTCCATTAGAGATGGCGACGGAAGAAGAAATGCGTGAGCTTATCGGTGCTGGTGCTGGTTCTCTAGGTCCTGTGGGCCTTGAACTACCGTTTATCGTTGATCACAGTGTTGCGGTAATGAGTGACTTTGCTGCTGGTGCTAACGTTGACGGTAAACACAACATCGGTATCAACTGGGGTCGTGATGTTGAACTTGGCCGTGTTGATGATCTACGTAACGTCGTTGAAGGCGATCCAAGCCCATGTGGCCAAGGTACGTTGATGCTAAAACGTGGTATCGAAGTCGGTCATATCTTCCAGTTAGGTACTACTTACTCTGATAAGATGAACTGTAGCGTACTTGATTCGAACGGTAAGAGTTCAATTCTAGAAATGGGTTGTTACGGTATCGGTGTATCACGTGTTGTAGCATCAGCTATCGAACAAAACAATGATAAATACGGCATCATCTGGCCTGACGCTCTAGCACCTTTCCAAGTGGCTATCGTACCAATGAACATGCATAAATCAGAACGCGTTCAGGAAGCAGCTGAGAAGCTATACGCCGATCTTACTGCAATGGGTATCGAAGTATTATTTGATGATCGTAAAGAACGTCCAGGTGTGATGTTCTCTGACATGGAATTAATCGGTATTCCTCACACTATCGTAATTGGCGATCGTAGCCTTGAAAATGGTGAGATGGAATATAAGAACCGCCGTACAGGTACTAAAGAAGCAGTGATTGCTGCTGATATTATGGACTTTATTAAGCAAAAAATGGCTTAATTAACAACCATATAAATTTAAAAAAGCTGCCCATTTAGGCAGCTTTTTTTATAGCTAAATTATCACAAATATTTTTTATCTCTTTCACTGCTATGATAATATTCAACTCAATAATCGCTTAAGTATATTCACATCACATTCGTCACTCTGATCTTATGTGAATATTTTTAGGCAAAGGAAAGACCATGCAAGTTTATCAATGTTGTGAGCTAATTCGAATGACTTACTCTCAAATTGGCAGTGGTGATCAAGGCTATATTCCCACTGCAATCAAGTGTGCAATTAAAACATTGGATGATATTGCCGCTAATACTGAATTACCATTAGACGTACGTGAACGTGCAGCTTTTGCCGCCGCCAACTTATTGATCAGTGATCACGAGGACTAAACAATGGATTTATCAAAATTTGAAACTATGGATACTGTGATGTTGATGAGTATCGTCAACATGAAGATCCGCGATGAATTTAATACCCTCGATGATTTAGTCAAATTTTTTGATATCGATCGTGAACAATTAATTGCAAAATTAGCCACCGGTGGCTTTGATTTCTTACCTGAAGTACAGCAGTTTCGTTAACGTTGACTTATAAACATCAAATAAAAAAACGGCACTCATCAGTGCCGTTTTTTATACTTATTAAATAACATTTCTTTGGTGTAATGACTCAATTAACCTTGGAATATCGGCAGTACATCAGCCATCGCTAATAAATGGAAACACGCAGTTAATACGCCAAAGATTATTACCGCATAAATGGTAACATTGCCACCAGGTACAACAAACCCTTGTTGCTCAGGTTGACGCTGACGCAGTTTTTTAGCTAACAATGCTGGAATAATACAAGTCCAAATCGTCGCAGCAGCCCCCGCTAAACCAATCGCCGCTACAAATCCAAACGGAGCAAATAATGAGAACACCAGTGGTGGAATAAAAGTCACCGCCCATGTTTTAAAGCGGCCTTGCTTAGTGTCTTCAAAACCAAAAAAATCCGCCAGATAATCAAATACCCCTAAACCAACACCAATAAATGATGATACAACAGCGGCAATCGAGAAAATATTTAAAGCTTGCTTAACACTGTTAGAGCTCACAACGCTACCCAATGCAGTCATTAACGCATCAACACTACCACCAGCGGCGACAATAGGGCCGAATTGTGTACGCGGTAAATTACCAAAAATACACACCACCCAAATCACATAAAACGTTAATGCAATCAAGGTACCGCCTAAAATAGCGTTTTTAGCACGATTTTCATCACGGTAATAATCACGCATGGTGCTTACTGAATGATGATAACCAAAAGAAGTTAATGCTACGGGTAAAATAGCGAGAGCATAAGGAGAAAGGCTGGTTTGAGAATCGATACTATCAAGCAATGTTGGTAACTGAATATTGGTCGCCAGACCTGAAATACCAATAATAAAACTGATCGCCATAAAAATGATCAACAGCACCGAAATACGATCAACGGCGCGAGTTGAATGAAGCACAAAAACAGACGATGCAATCACAAATAACACTGACGCTAATTTAGCATTGATATCGAATATACCGCCAAAAATCATACCTGATGAAGAAATATAAGCATAAAGCAAAATACCACCAACAAAATACAACGAGAGGTTATTGATCGCATTCACTTTACTTTTCAATACATCTTTTGTAATGGTGTTAAATGACACTTTAAAATCATAATGCTTTAAGGCTTCAAGTAATAACCAACCAGATAATGTCATCATCACCATCGTTACTGAGATCGCAAGTACAGTCCATAATGTCCATGCGCCAGCACCTGCACTTGGCAATCCAAGCATGCCTGCACCTACGCACACACTAGCAATAATGCATGCACCTCCAAGTGTCGATGGTTTACTCATGTTCTATCCTTTATTAGTATCTATTTTGTATCAGCGAACTAGTACAATAATATGCCTCTAATATTTTAGCAACAAAAGAATATCGATCTGAATAAATATTTATTTAACAACCGCATATGTTAAATAAATTAACATGTGCGGTTTTATTATAAAAAGAGCCCATCAAGGAATTATGAACGTTGCCATATAAACTGCACCGTTGTGATTGCTGTTACTGGAGCAATAAACTCATCGACAACAAATACCCCAGCCATCGCAACTAATTGCTCACCATAAAATAGCATTGGTGTACGGCGACGTAACCAACTCGGCACCTGATATTCTTGGAGTAATTTTTTAAACTTACGCTTACCGCTGCGGCCTTGTGGTTTTATCTCTGGGCCTAAATAATCAAACCGAATAGAGACCACTTCATCTGCATAAGGTAAACGTAATCCTGCTTGGGCTTGTTGCTGCAAACACACACACCCTAATGCTTGTGGTAATTGGCATGGTTGGTTAATTATCACTTCATGCTGCCAATCACTAATGTCTGGCCATTGTTCTAACAGATATAACTGCTGTTGGTAACGACGTACTTGATACTGTTCCCAACACACTTGTGGATTAGCATCGACTTTGGCTTGGACTAAATTAAACCAAATTTGTTCAAGCTGTGCCAATGATGGCATGATCACATCCTGTTGTTTTAACCATTGTCGAATCAAAGCCATTCCTAAACGAGCACTGATATTTTCCGCAATATATAAACTACCATCATCTTTTAGTGCTTGTTGGAGCTGATAACTTAATAACTCTTCTAATAAAGCTTCTTGTTCACCACATAAATGCGCACTACGACTGACCGCTTTACGAATTCCCGGCCAGCGATCATTTAGCAATGGTGTTATTTGATGGCGAATAAAATTGCGATCGTAACGTTGATCTAAATTACTTTCATCTTCCACCCATTGTAATTGATGTTGTTTACCATAAGCTTCAATATCTGCACGACGAATGGTTAATAACGGCCGTAAATGTTGTCCGGTTGCAAATGAGGTTAACACTGGCATTGCTGCCAAACCCGCAGGTCCACTCCCCCGCTTTAAGGCTAATAATACCGTTTCAATTTGATCATCAGCATGTTGCGCTGTTAGCAAACTATCACCTGCTGATATATGACGAGATAATGCTTTATAACGTGCATCTCGCGCCGCTTGTTCGACACTGGCACTACCGCCTAATTCACAAACTACGCGCTCAATATCACAATCAATACCACTTGCTAACGCCCATGAAACACATTGTTGCGCCCAACGATCTGCATTGGAACTCAGTCCATGATGAACATAGACAGCATGAGCATGATAATCAGGATATTCCTTAATAAATCGAGCCAGTAAATCCAACATTACACGAGAATCTAACCCACCACTTAACGCTAATACTAACCGTTTTGTTTGAGGTGGATTGACAAATATTTGATGGCAAAAATGAGAATACAACATTGGCTTATATCTTTTAAAAACAGACTATCTAGTCTATACCAGCAGTACATCAACCGACACTCACAAACAGCATTGGCTAACATAAAAAGATAAAAAAAGGCCAGCATTATGCTGACCTTCTTAAAGCGTAAAAATAACAACGATTAACAGTAACCGTAACTCATTAGACGCTGGTAACGACGTTCAAGTAGTTCTTCAGTATCTAACTGATCTAACTCTTCTAATGTCGCTTTAATTTGTGCTTTTAACGTATTTGCCATTAATGGCATGTTACGGTGTGCGCCACCTAATGGCTCTTCGATAATATTATCGATTAGCTCAAGCTCTTTTAAACGAGGTGCTGTTAGACCCATCGCTTCAGCAGCTTGTGGGGCTTTATCAGCATCACGCCATAAAATTGAAGCACAACCTTCAGGTGAAATCACTGAATAGGTTGAGTATTGCAACATGTTAACGCAATCACCCACACCAATCGCTAACGCACCACCAGAACCGCCTTCACCAACCACATTACAAATAACAGGCACAGTCAGGCCAGCCATTACTTTGAGGTTCATTGCGATTGCTTCTGATTGGCCACGTTCTTCGGCACCAACACCTGGGTATGCACCCGCAGTATCGATGAAAGTAACAATCGGCATTTTAAAACGCTCTGCCATTTTCATTAGGCGTAACGCTTTACGATAGCCTTCTGGTTTTGGCATGCCAAAATTACGTTTAACTTTTTCAGTCGTACCACGTCCTTTTTGATGACCAATAACCATAATTGGACGACCATCAATACGCGCAATACCGCCCACTAACGCTTTATCGTCAGCAAAAGCACGATCACCGGCTAATTCATCAAACTCTTCGAACATGTGCTCGACATAATCAAAAGTATATGGGCGCTGAGGATGGCGTGCGAGTTGCGCAACCTGCCAGGCACCAAGATCACCAAAGATTTTCTTAGTTAATTCGAGGCTTTTCTTTTCTAGTTGCTCAATTTCTTTTTCAAGATCAACCGAGTTAGACTCATCACGGCGTGATACATCACGTAGTGCTTCAATCTTTGCTTCTAATTCTGCAATCGGTTGTTCAAACTCGAGGAAGTTCAGGCTCATACCACTTAAAATCCTTTTGCTTATTTTAATGATAGGGTTTGGTTATACCCTACCACAAATAACAAGCTAACTTAATTAAACTCAAGCTCGACCTGTTTATCACCTAAGAGCATTTTTAAATCCGACAATAATTTATCGGCAGGCGTTACGCGCCACTCTGTTCCTAAGGTAAACTTGGCCCGAGCATTCGAGCGCTGATAATACATATGAACAGGAACAGTACCTGCTCTATGCGGTTCCAACACTTGGCTGAAACGGGAAAAAAATTGTTCGTCGATTTGCTCTTCGGTTACCGAAATAGCGACACCACGAAGATGTTTTTCTCGTGCTTCTGAAATATCGAGCACTTCACGAGCTGACATTCTAAGGCCACCATTGAAATCATCAAAGCTGACCTGTCCAGATACGACCACTATTTTGTCTTTTTCGAGCAAATCTATGTAACGATCGAGGGCATCGGTGAATAACATCACCTCCATACGACCCGAACGATCATCTAATGTCATTAAACCAATACGGCTACCACGCTTGGTTGTCATCACCCGAGCAGCGATCACAAGTCCTGCAACAGACGCTACTTTATCACGTCCTGTTTGCTGCGCATCTTTTAAACGCCAGGTGGTGTAATGTTTTAATTCAGAGATGTAAGCATTAATTGGGTGACCTGTTAAGTATAACCCTAATGTTTCACGCTCACCTTCAAGCCAAACGCTTTCAGGCGCTTCGGCAATATTAGCATAGGCATGTTCAACTTCTTCTGGGGCTTCAGTTAAAACACCAAACAGATCTTCTTGACCCGACTCTTGCGCTTTATGATATTGACTCGCCGCTTTAATCGCATCATCAAGTGTTGCTAACATTGCAGCACGGTTTGGTCCTAATCGATCCAATGCACCCGATTTAATCAGCTTCTCAAGCACACGCTTATTGACCTTTTTAGTGTCAATACGGGCACAGAAATCAAATAAATCTTTAAAGTGGCCGTCTTTTTCGCGGGCACTAATAATATTTTCAATCGGGCCTTCACCGACACCTTTAACCGCGCCAATACCATAAACGACTGCGCCTTCATCATCAACATTGAAGCGGTACAGACCTTTATTCACATCTGGCGGCAATAATTTAAGATTCATGCGGTGACATTCATCAACCAAGCTAATGATCTTATCGGTATTATCCATATCAGCCGTCATTACCGCGGCCATAAACTCGGCTGGGTAATGGGCTTTTAACCACAATGTTTGGTACGACACTAACGCATAAGCAGCAGAGTGTGATTTGTTAAAACCATAACCGGCAAATTTCTCTACCAAGTCAAAGATCTTCATCGACAATTCGCCATCAACCCCGTTGTCGATAGCACCTTGCTCAAATACGGCACGCTGTTTCGCCATTTCCGATGGTTTTTTCTTACCCATCGCACGACGTAACATGTCGGCACCACCAAGGGTATATCCTGCTAGAACCTGTGCGATCTGCATTACCTGTTCTTGATACAGAATAATGCCGTAAGTGGGATCAAGAATCTCTTTTAGTGATTCATGTTGCCATTTTTCATCGGGGTACGATACTGCTTCTCGACCATGCTTACGGTCAATAAAGTTATCTACCATGCCTGATTGTAACGGACCAGGACGGAAGAGTGCCACCAAGGCGATCATATCTTCAAAACAGTCAGGCTGTAGCCGTTTAATAAGATCTTTCATACCGCGGGATTCGAGCTGGAACACGGCGGTTGATTCAGAGCGTTGCAGCATATCAAATGACTTTTTATCCGCCATTGGAATTGCAGCAATATTAACGGGATCTAACCCTTGCTCGACTCGGCGTGGGTTGATCATCCCTAACGCCCAATCAATAATGGTTAAGGTTCGTAACCCCAAGAAGTCAAACTTTACTAAACCCGCGGTTTCAACATCATTTTTATCAAATTGAGTAACTGGGTTATTACCCTCAGCATCACAATATAACGGTGAGAAATCCGTGATTGTGGTTGGTGAAATAACCACACCACCAGCGTGTTTACCTGCGTTACGCGTTACACCTTCTAAAATGCGACACATATCAATCAGATCACGAATTTCTTCATCGGCTTCATAAGCCTGACCCAGTTGAGGCTCGGCATCAAATGCTTTTTCAAGCGTCATTCCCGGTTCTGCTGGAATTAATTTAGAAAGACGATCGACAAAACCATATGGATGCCCAAGCACACGACCCACATCACGAATAACCGCTTTAGCAGCCATAGTACCGAAAGTAATGATCTGTGATACCGCATTACGGCCATACATTTCAGCAACGTGATCAATCACTAAATCACGTTTATCCATACAAAAGTCGATATCGAAATCGGGCATGGAAACACGTTCGGGATTCAGAAAACGTTCGAACAGTAAGTCAAATTCTAGCGGATCCAAGTCAGTGATTTTTAACGCGTAAGCCACTAATGAACCGGCACCTGACCCTCGACCAGGACCTACAGGGACATCGTTATCTTTTGACCACTGAATAAATTCCATTACGATCAAGAAGTAACCAGGGAAACCCATTTGGTTGACAACTTTCAGCTCAATATCTAGACGTTCATCATATTCGGGACGACGCTGAGCTCGAACCTCAGGATCGGGAAATAAGAACTCTAGACGCTCTTCTAAACCTTGTTTGGATTTCTCAACTAAGAAATCTTCAATCTTCATATCCCCTGTCGGGAAATTAGGTAAGAAGTATTCGCCTAAATGAACCGTAACATTACACCGTTTAGCGATTTCTACGGAGTTTTGCAATGCTTCAGGGATATCTGCAAACAGCTCACACATTTCTTCTTCACTGCGTAAATACTGCTGGTCGCTGTAAAGCTTAGGTCGGTTAGGATCGACCATGGTATAACCATCATGGATAGCAACGCGAATCTCATGAGCGTCAAATTGGTCAGCGGTCAATAATCGCACGTCATTGGTGGCAACCACAGGCAAATCATATTTTTCAGCAAGTTCAATGGCAAAATGTAAATAAGCATCTTCATCAACACGACCTGTTCGTACTAATTCTAAATAATAATTATCGAGAAAATAGGTCTGATAAAAAGCAACACAAGCATCTGTCAGCTGTTGATTACCTTTTAGTAATGCGCGCCCAACATCACCCGTTCTTCCACCGGATAAAATAATTAACCCTTCACGGTGTTTAATTAGCCATTCTTTATCAATCACAGGTTGATGCTGAACATGACCACGCTGATACGCTTCTGAAATTAATAATGTTAGGTTTTTATAACCTTCATTATTGGCCGCTAAAATCGTGAGTTCAAATAGCTCATCGCCCATTTCTTGGCTTTGTACTTTAAAATCAGCACCAATAATCGGTTTCATACCTGCATCATGGGCAGCAAAATAAAACTTCACCAAGCCACAGAGGTTAGTGAAATCAGTTAAAGCCAGTGCTGGCATGCCAAGTTCAGTCGCGCGCTTAACGATAGGTTTCACTTTCGCCAAGCCATCGATCATTGAATAATCACTATGAACTCGAAGGTGGATAAAACGGGGTTCTGCCATGACAACCTAATTCATTACATTACTTAATTAACAAAAATTATACCCGATCGAGTAGTCATTCGCCGTATAAAAAAAGGCGATACCAAATGGTTCGCCTTTTTATCACGCAATCACAAAGACTTAATCAAGCCCTAGTACGCGCTTAACAGGTTTAAAACTTTTTCGATGCTGGTCAATCGCGCCATATTGTTCTAATGCTGCAAAATGGGCTTTGGTTGGATAACCTTTATGCTTAGCAAAGCCATATTGTGGAAACTCTGCATCGAGGATTTCCATTTCACGATCACGTGTTACTTTGGCAATAATTGACGCCGCACTGATTTCAGCCACCCGTAAGTCGCCCTTCACCACCGCTTGTGCAGCCATAGGTAACGCTGGTGTTTTATTACCATCAATCAGTACAAAATCAGGCTGAATATGTAGCCCAGCTACAGCGCGTTGCATAGCAACCATTGTCGCTTGCAAAATATTCAACTGATCAATTTCGTCTGCTTCACAACGGCCAAGTGACCATGCCAATGCCTTTTGCTTGATTTCATCAAACAGTAAATTACGTTTTTTCTCGCTCAATTTTTTAGAATCAGTTAATCCCACAATCGGATTATTAGGATCTAAAATCACTGCTGCTGTCACGACCGCGCCCACTAATGGACCACGACCAACTTCATCTACTCCCGCAATACAGTTGGCTTGCGGATAGACAAAAGGAGGGAAATCTTGTTTTTCAGCCATAATGACTATGCCTTATCGATTAATGCTAACACGGCTTTTGCTGCTTGCTCATCAGCATTACAACGAATGGTTTTATGCATGCTTTCAAACTGCGCCATTAATGCACTCATGTCACCATAAAGGATATTATCAACTTCATGGAATAACTTCTCTGGCGTGCAATCATCTTGAAGTAGTTCGGTCACTAATTCACGATCGGCCATGATGTTAGGTAATGAAACATACTTCGTTTTTAGCATTCGCTTGGCAATCCACGCAGTGAGTGGCTTCACTTTATAGCCAACCACCATTGGGCGCTTCACGAGCATACACTCTAATGCCACCGTACCTGATGCGAGTAACACCGCATCCGCCGCTATCATGACATTTCGAGCAGTATCATCCACTAATTCAAAATCTAATTCAGGCGCAGTCGCTTGCCATGCTTGTTCAAATTGAGCACGACGTTTTTCATTCACCAATGCAACCACAAACCCTAGCTCAGGGTGTTTTGCTTTGAGCTTTTGGCAAGTTTGAATAAAAGGCTCTGCAAGCATCGCCATTTCACTGCCACGACTACCAGGAAGCACGGCTAACCAACGTTTAGTTGGATCTAAACCAAGTAATTCACGCGCTGCAACTTGATCGGTTTGTAATGGAATCGTATCGGCCATGGTATGACCAACAAACTGACATGGCACATTAAATTTATCGTAAAATGCTTTTTCAAATGGCAGAAAAGCCAGCACTAAATTCGTTGCCGCTTCAATTTTAAAGATTCGCTTTTGACGCCATGCCCACACAGATGGACTAACATAGTGCACCGTTTTAATGCCACGATCTTTTAAGTCTTTCTCAAGTCGTAAATTAAAATCTGGCGCATCAATACCGACAAACACATCTGGCGGATTAGCACTGAAATATTTGACTAATTCAGCTTTAACTTTGAATAACCGCGGTAGTCGTCCAAGAACCTCAACGATCCCCATCACGGCTAACTCTTCCATATCAAACAGTGCTTCACAGCCTTGAGCTTGCATGCGAGGCCCCGCAATACCCACAAATTCAGCATCGGGATATTGGGCTTTTACGGCTTGAATAAAACCGGCACCTAAAATATCGCCGGAGATTTCTCCGGCGACAATAGCTATTCGAAGAGGTTTCGTCATTAGCGAATAATACCGCGTTCTGAGTTATCAAGTAATTCAGAAAAACGTGCAACTGACGGCCAATCTTTTGCCATTTCAGCAAGCACTGGTTTCACTTCAGCCAGTGTTTTTCCTGAACGATAAATTTCTTTATAAGCGCGACGAATAGCGTGTAATTCTGGCTTTTCAAACCCATTACGCTGCAAGCCAACAATGTTTAAACCAAACGGTTTAGCGTGGTTACCTTGAGCTAATACATACGGCGGTACATCTTGTACCACGGCAGAACAACCACCAACGTAGCTGTAAGCACCCACAGTACAGAATGGATGAATCGCAGATAATGCCATTACACCTGCATAATCACCCACCGTAACATGACCACCTAAAATGGAGTTGTTACCAATGTGGGTATGATCGCCAACAACCACATCATGCGCAATGTGAGCATTAACACATAATAAATTGTCGTTACCAACAACTGTCACACCTTTATCTTGTGTGGTGCCACGGTGAATCTGAACGCTTTCACGGATCACATTACGATCACCAATTTCTAAGCGTGTCGCTTCACCACTGAACTTCTTGTCTTGGCACTCTTCACCGACAATTGCAAACGGGAAAATACGGTTATCTTTACCAATAACTGTTGGCCCTTTAATGACGACATGAGACATCACCTCAGTGCCTTCACCAATTTCAACCCCAGTTGCAATATAGGTAAATGGACCAACTGTAACGTTAGCGCCAATGATTACCCCATCTTCAATCACTGCCGATGGGTGAATTTTCGCACTGTCATGAATCATGAGAATACTCGTCTCGCACACTTAAGTTCTGCTGAACATACCGTTTCGCCATCAACTTTAGCGATACCATTAAATAACGCGATACCACGACGTTCTTTAATAAATTCAACTTCAAGAATCATTTGATCACCAGGTACTACTGGCTTACGAAACTTTGCTTTATCAATGCTAGCAAAGTAGTACAGTTCATTTTCTGCTGGCGCACCAAAGGTTTTAAACGCTAATAAACCTGTTGCTTGTGCCATTGCTTCTAAAATCAACACACCAGGAAATACTGGCATATTAGGGAAGTGACCCGTAAATTGTGGCTCATTGACAGAAACATTTTTAATAGCGGTTAAGGTTTTACCTTCATCATAATTGGTTACACGATCAATCATAAGAAATGGGTAACGATGAGGAAGAAGTGCCTGAATTTCGGTGATGTTTAACGTCTTATTTTCGGTCGTCAAAACTAAATTCCTGTCTTAAAAAGATATAAAAAATATGCGATGAAAATGCAAAACGGCCTACACAAGGCAGGCCAGTCAATGCTGATAAAAAATTATTCGTCGTTGGCTTTAAGTTGTTTTTCAACTGCCTTTAGACGTTTATTCATATCATCAATGCGATGAACCCGGGTAGCTGTTCGACGCCACTCTTTGTTAGGTTGCAGCGGAATACCTGAAGAATACATACCTTTATCTTCAATACTACGCATGACCATTCCCATACCGGTAATGGTTACGCCATCAGCAATCTTGATATGACCATTGAGTACAGAAGCGCCACCAATAATACAATATTTACCAATTGTAGTACTGCCAGCCACAATAGTACCACCCGCCATTGCTGTACCATAGCCGATCTGCACGTTATGGGCGATTTGCATTTGGTTATCAATAATCACATTGTCAGCAATAATAGTATCTTCTAGTGCACCACGGTCAATAGTAGTACAAGCACCAATTTCAACGCGATCGCCAATGCGTACCGAACCTAACTGAGGGATCTTAACCCACTCACCTTTATCATTCGCATAACCGAAACCATCAGCACCAATAACGGTACTTGATTGCACAAGACATTGTGAACCTAGCACTACATCATGATAGATAGTGACATTTGCCCACAACTTGGTGTTGTTACCAATAATGGCATTTTTACCGATAAAACAACCCGCACCAATTTGAACGTTATCGCCCAATTGTACGCCAGCTTCGATCACAGCATTGTGGCCAATAGCAACATTACTACCAACCATAGCTGTTGGATCAATATAAGCTGAAGCAGCAATATCAGTCGCCGCAACAGGTGTTGTATCAAGAAGTTGAGCCACTAACGCATAACTAAGATAAGGATCTTTTACGACGAGCTTGTTGCCTTTGAAAAATTCGACATCCGCTTCTCGTAGCATTACTGCATCCGCTTGACACTCAGTAAGCTGTTGACGGTACTTGCTATCAGAAAGGAACGTGATTTGCCCTGTAGTAGCCTTGCCCATCGCAGCTATTGAGTGAATTTCAGTTGTGTCATCGCCATGGAGCTCTGCACCTAATTTATCCGCTAATTCAGCAAGAGTAATTACAGCCATTTTATCCTATCTCTCTTGTAACAACAGCCACCTAGAGGTGGCTGTTAGATCAAAAGTTGCAGCTGAATTCGCCAGCTACAACGTTTACCACAGGGTTACTGCTTTATTTTACTGCTGCAATAACTTTAGATGATAAGTCATCGCTCTTACTTGCAAACAATACTGCTTGTGCATCTAGCACAACATTGTAACCATTTTTCTTCGCTACAGTGTCGATCGCTGTACGGATTTTCTTAACAAGCTTTTGCTCTTCTTCCATACCACGACGACGTTGATCTTCAGCTAACGCTTTTGCTTTTAGCTTATAATCAGAATCAAGGGCTGCAAGTTGACGTTGAATGTCAGTACGTTGTGTTGGCGTCATTAGTTCACCATCACGCTTCATCTTTTCGATTTTGGTTTTCATTTTACCTTCAATCGAACGTAAAGCTGCCACACGGCCGCTGAATTCTTTTTGCAATTTCTCTTGTACTTTATAACGTGTAGCTAACTCAGACATAGCCTGACCTGTAGACACGTAACCAATTTTTTGTGCAGCTTCTGCCGCATTAGCGTACATAGATGAAGATAAAATTACTAAACCTAAACTTGCTGCTTTAATCCACTGTTTCAAAAGACTCTCCTTAAAAATTAGAATGACTGACCAATGGTGAATGTGAAGAACTCTTCATCATCCCCTTCATATTTCTTGATTGGTTTCGCAACCGAGAATACAAGTGGACCCATTGGGGACATCCACTGTAATGCAGCACCGTACGACGCTCGAATCATACCGGGATCTGAATAATCTGGTAATGAACTCGCGTTAGTATAATCAGGGTGGAATTCAGTATCCCACACCGAACCAGCATCAACGAAGAAGCTCGTACGTACTTGGTTTTTAACTTCTTGTGAAGCAAATGGTGTTGGAACAATTAATTCCATACTTGCTAGAGCAATAGCATTACCACCTGTAGACTCATCACTAACAACACCTTGTTGGTTGTTACCTTGGCCTTCACCATACACAGCTTTAGGGCCCACAGTATTAGAACGGAAACCACGAATAGTTGTAAAACCACCCGCATAATAGTTTTCGTAGAATGGCATTAGCTGATCGCTGCCATTATCTGTTTTACCGTAACCATTACCGTAACCCAACTTACCACGAAGTAATAAGGTGTAGTCTTGTTTTTCTGTTAATGGAATGTACTGGCGAACATCATATTGCGTCTTGAAGTACTGTGAATCCGACCCCGGAATGGTCATCTTAAATGATGCATTCTGGTAATTACCTGATGTTGGGAAATAACCACGGTTTAAATGGTTACGCGTCCAAGAAATACTCCAGCTGAAGTCATCAAGTTCAATCGCATTATCACTGTTTTCATCAAAGCCATGGATCTTCTTAAATTGTTCGATCTGATAGTAATCTTGAATATTAGAGATCTTGTTATGATCATAACCCAAGCTAAAATCAAAGTAGTTCAATTCATTAAATGGGAAGCCCCATGTTAAACTTGCACCGTAGCTTTGGTTGGTGTAATCCGAGATATTAGCATCTGATGCTTCAAACTCGTTGTAGTAAATCTTACCACCAAGACTAACGTTGTTAATCGTGAAGTACGGATCTTTGTATTCAAGGCTAATGTTCTTAGAGTAATCATTGGTCATTGCATTAATGCCAAATAAATTACCTGTACCCAAGAAGTTTTTCTGGGTTAAACCCGCCTGGAAACTAATACCTGATTCAGTACCGTAACCCACACCGAAATTGACACTACCAGAGTTCGCTTCTTTAACTTTGTACTTCACATCAACCTGATCATCAGAACCAGGAACACGGACAGTTTGTACATCAACATTTTCAAAGAAACCAGTACGGTTTAGACGTTGCTTACCCGTTTCAATTGATTTAGCGTTGAGCCATGAACCTTCCATTTGGCGCATTTCACGACGTAATACTTCATCTTTAGTGGTGTTATTACCACTAAATTCAATATTTCGCACATATACACGCTTACCTTGTTCAACATTAACGATCAAGGATACTTGATGTGCAGCATCATCAAACTCAGGCATGATGGTCACTTTAGGGTAAGCATAACCTGCTTTACCTAAGTCACGCTTAACAGCTTCTTCTAATGCTGTTACTTCAGCACCATTATAGACACTGCCTGCTTTAAAGGTTACTAACTTATCAAACTCAGCAACACGGCCATTAACGTCACCTTGGAACTTAACGTTTTTAACCTTGTATTGCTCACCTTCATGAATTTTTAAAGTAATGTACACGCCTTTTTTATCAGGAGAGATTGCAACATGCGTTGATTCTAAGCGGTACTTTAAATAACCATTATTGAGATACTGTGAGCGTAATGTTTCTAAGTCGCCTTGCAGAACTTGTTTTTGATACTTTTCATTCGCCATAAAGTCCCACCAAGGCACACTGTCCTTAAGCTTGAACTTACCGACCAAATCAGCATCACTGAAAACATGATTACCAAGGATATTGATCTGCTTAATTTTAGCGGATACACCCTCAGTGAAAACGAATTTAATATCAACACGGTTACGAGGCAAAGGCGTCACAACAGCTTCTACAGTAGCGTTATATTTACCCACACTGTAGTAGAAATCTTCTAGACCTTTATCAATCTTAGATAATGTTGTTCTATCTAGCGCTTCACCAACACGTAAACCTGATGCTTCAAGATTTTCTTTTAATTGCTCATCTTTGATAGCTTTATTGCCAGCAAAAGTAATATCAGCAATCGTTGGACGCTCTTTTACATCAACCAATAACGTATTACCGTCTCGATAGACCTTAATATCTTCAAAGTTGCCGGAAGAATAAAGAGATTTGATTAATGCTGAAATATCCTGTGGATCAACAGTATCACCAACGCGAACAGGCATCTTTAACAATGCTGCCCCCATAGTGACTCGCTGAAGACCTTCAAAACGAATGTTATCAACTACAAATTTATTTTCCGCGCTATGCGCAACGCTACTTGTCAAAAGCAGCGATGCGACTAACAGTTTTTTAATCGCCATTACTGTACTGATTATTCCTTGCTAAATACGCATTTATTAAAGTCGGGTAAAATCATTGAATAGCGCAACCGCCATTAACGCAACCAAAATGGCTGATCCCACTCTATAGCCAATATCCTGAATTCGTTCAGATACAGGACGACGAGTTACCGCCTCGATAGCAAAGAACATTAAATGTCCGCCATCAAGCACAGGTAAAGGTAATAGGTTTACAATGCCTAGGTTAACACTGATCAAGGCTAAGAAACCGAGGAAATAGACTAAGCCAAATTCGGCTGTCATTCCGGCTCCCTTAGCGATAGATATCGGTCCACTAAGGTTTTTCATTGCAACATCACCAGTCACAAGCTTAGTGACCATATCAAACGTTAGTGACACTAATTGACCGGTTTTTTCGGTCGCTTTGATCGCCGCATCAATTGGACCAAACTGTAAATTAACTTTGTACGATGCTGGCCAAGGTTCAATACTTGGTGCCAATCCTACATAGCCAACTTCTTTACCATCAGGTTCAACTTTTACACGGGGTGTCAATGATAACATCACTGGTTCCCCATCACGTAAAACTTCAACTTGTAGCGTTTTGCCTGGATGACTACGAACAGCATCAACAAATTGCTGCCACTGCGTTACTGATTTATCATCAACAGCGACAATCTTATCATTTAATTCAAATCCTGCATCAATTGCTGCACTATTATCAACAAGTTGTGAAACAGTTAGCGTAATTGGCGGTGTAAATGGCGAAATACCTAATGTCGTCAACACGCGCTGGGATTCAGGATCAAAAGACCAGTCGGTTAAATCAAGTGTACGTGAAACCACAACCGAACTGTCAGGCTCTTGTGCAGTTATCACAACTTGCTTATCTCCAATTTGAGAAATTAATGCCATATTGGCAGATTCCCAATCAGATGTTTCGAGTCCAGAAACTGATTTTAGTTCCATTCCTGGAATAATTCCCGCTTTCGCCGCAATAGATTGTGGCGCAACTTCACCGATAACAGGCTTTAAAGCAGGCACGCCAATCAGGTACACCACCCAATAAGCAAAGATAGCAAACACAAAATTTGCCATTGGACCTGCCGCAACAATAGCACTTCGTTGCCAAATTTTCTTATTATTAAACGCCATATGACGTTTCTCAGGCGGAACCTCGGCTACCCGCTCATCAAGCATTTTCACGTAACCACCCAGTGGTATCAGTGCTAATGTGTATTCTGTACCATCTTTACCGACGCGATTAAATAAAGCTTTACCAAAGCCAATAGAAAAGCGTTCAACATAGACACCACAACGACGAGCGACCCAAAAATGGCCAAACTCGTGAACGGCGATCAGAATACCAAGAGCAACTAAAAAAGCGCTTAAATTACGGATAAATTCAATCATGCAAATTCCTTCGCAATAATGTCTAAAGCAAGCTCACGCGCTTGTTTATCGAGCACCATTACGGCATCAATATCATTAGGTTCAGTTAATACTGCGGTGTCTAACACTAACTTGTTTACTTTCGCAATATCAGTAAAAAGAATTTCATTGGCTAAAAAGGCAGCAACAGCAATTTCATTGGCCGCATTTAAGGTGGTGGTTGCTGCTTGACCTTTATAGCAAGCATCAATAGCCAGTTTCAAACATGGATAACGATCAAAATCAGGAGCCATGAAAGTAAACTCACCGATCTGACTAAAATCAAGTGGTGCCACGCTAGATTCAATCCGTTGTGGATATGCCATTGCACATGCAATTGGCGTGCACATATCAGGTAATCCCATCTGTGCGATGACTGAACCGTCTTTATATTGCACCATTGAGTGGATCACTGATTGTGGGTGAATAATCACCTGCATTTGTTCGCGACTGGCATTGAATAACCATCGCGCTTCAATGTATTCCAAGCCTTTATTCATCATGGTTGCAGAATCAACCGAAATTTTAGGTCCCATAGACCAATTCGGATGTGCAATCGCCATTGCCGGTGTAACAGCATCTAAGGTATTGATATCAGTATAGCGGAACGGACCACCAGAACCGGTTAATAATACCTTACTAACGCCATGAGCCGCTAAATCACAACGTCCCATACGGCGTTGAATTTCAGCAGGTAATGCTTGAAAAATAGCATTATGTTCGCTATCAACGGGCAATAATTCTGCCCCGTATTTTTCACAGGCATCAATAAACATCTGCCCGGTCATAACCAATGCTTCTTTATTGGCTAATAAAATGCGCTTACCTTTTTTAACCGCAGCCATAGTAGGTAATAAACCTGCAGCACCAACGATGGCAGCCATAACCGTATCAACTTCATCTAATGCTGCGACGTGACAAATAGCGTCATCACCACCAGAGACTTGAATGTTTAACCCTGCTTGCACCACTAAGTTGTTAAGTTGTTCAGCGGCAGTTACAGATGCCATTGCCGCATATTTCGGTCGCCATTGTTGACACAGTTCAAACATTTTGTCGACATTAGAACCCGCAGCTAATGCGGTAACTTCAAAAGAATCAAGGTTTTGAGCGACTACCGCTAAGGTACTACTGCCAATCGAGCCCGTAGCACCAAGAATCGTTAACTTACGCATAAAATCACTTACAGTTACAAAAAAGGCAGCGAAATAGCTGCCTTTAGAAAAGATGGCTGTTATTAATTATATTAGCCACAGATAGAGTAATGCAAATACAGGTATCGCCGCCGTTAAGCTGTCAATACGATCCAGTATTCCACCATGTCCCGGTAAAATATTACCGCTATCTTTTATGTCGGAAACACGCTTGAACATACTTTCAACTAAGTCGCCTAATACCGAAATAATCACAGTAACAATAGCAATAAAGAACAGTTGGCCTAATGATGTGAACTCAATCGACAATAAATGCGATCCTAGCCAAGTAATAAATATTGCTAAACAAGCGCCACCAATTAAACCTTCAATGGTTTTATTTGGGCTAACTGCCGGCGCCATCTTATGCTTACCAAAGCGCTTGCCAGAGAAATAAGCGCCAGTATCGGCTGCCCACACTAATAAGCACACAAGTAAAACTAAGCAAGCACCGTGATACGGATTATTGTCATAATTCACGGCTCGGAGCATTAAAATACTCCAAAAAAAAGGCAATAATGTGAGCAAACCAAAAATTTGCTTTAGAAATGGTTTTTTAGACCAAAAATCCGCACTTTTGGGATAACTGATCGCCAATGCAGATGCGACAAGCCACCACAACCCACCAATAAGCAATATAGTGCGATAAATACCACCGGGATGAGAGAGTGACGCGGGATCTGTGGGTAATAGTGCAATACTTGCTACCAACGTAACACTCGGTAAAATCATTGCTTTAATACGCGATGATGCGTTAACAAACTGCGTCCACTCCCAAAAACCGACTAAGGTTATTGCAGCCATCGCAATAATAAAAGCGGGTAACGGCAGAAAAAAAATCCCTGCAATGACGAGTGGCGCGAGGATTAACGCGGTAATAATTCGTTGCTTAAGCAAGCTGCGTCCTCTTTTATAGGAAATATAATATTCAGTATTGGGCGATGCCCGTTACTTAAACAATAACGCCAACACACGACATTGTGCATTGGCGAAAATAATGTTTTTTATTTTAACAAAGCTTGTATCTGCTCGCCAGTACAACCAAAGCGGCGCTCACGATTTACAAACCATGCCACAGCATTTACCAAACTTTGTTCATCAAAATCTGGCCAATGTTGTTCAGTGAAATACAATTCAGCATAAGCCGTTTGCCACAGCATAAAATTACTAATGCGGCATTCACCACTAGTACGAATTAATAGATCAACATCCGGTAAGCCTTGAGTCACTAACCCCTGCGCTAAATCTTGTTCAGTCAGAGATTCAATGTCAAGTTGTTGTTCTACTACTCGCTGCATCATTTGCTTAGTCGCTTGGAGAATATCCCATTGACCACCATAGTTAGCAGCGACATTTAACACTAGCCCAGTGTTACCTTCAGTTAACAACTCTGCTGCAGCTATTTTTTTCTGCATTCGAGTACTGAAGCGACTTTTGTCTCCGATAATACATAATCGAATATTATTTTTATGTAGTCTTTTTACTTCACGACCTAAAACAGTCATGAATAATTCCATCAGTAGTGAGACTTCATCCTCTGGACGGCGCCAATTTTCACTGCTGAAAGCAAACAATGTAACAACTTTAATTCCGAGTCTATTTGCAGTAGAAACAGTCCTACGTACCGCCTCTACACCGGCCTTATGGCCAAATACTCGCGCTTTACCTTTGGCTTTAGCCCAACGACCATTACCATCCATGATTACAGCGATATGCTGTGGAAGATAGTCGGCTGAAGGAACAGCGTCTATTGAAGGTTGTCCCATATTTATCCCTCAAAAAAAAAGCGCCGTGCTGCCGCACAGCGCCTTAACTTTGGTCAGCTAAATTAAGAAGAAGTTTTAAACTTCCATTAGCTCTTTTTCTTTCACTTCAAGAACAGCTTCGATGTTCTTGATAGCTTCATCTGTTAGTTTCTGAATTTCATCTTGTGCGCGACGATCATCATCTTCAGAAATATCTTTATCTTTTAGTAAAGATTTAACTGTTGCGTTTGCATCACGACGAATATTACGTACCGCAACACGGCCTTGTTCAGCTTCTGCGCGTACAATCTTAACTAGATCGCGACGACGCTCTTCTGTTAGTGGTGGCAATGGAACGCGAATAACAGTACCTGCTGACATTGGGTTTAGGCCCAAATCAGACATCATGATCGCTTTTTCAACTTTCGCTGATAGTTCACGATCAAAGACAGTAATCGCTAATGTACGTGAATCTTCAGCAACCACGTTAGCAACTTGCTTTAGCGGTGTGCTTGCGCCGTAATACTCAACATAAATAGTATCAAGTAGGCTTGGATGTGCACGGCCAGTACGAATTTTAACCAATTGACCTTTCAGTGCATCAACACTTTTTTCCATGCGCGTTTGCGCGTCTTGTTTGATTTCGTTAATCACGATAAATACCTTAAATTATGCTGTCATCATAGCGCTGAGCGTCAGCGCCATATTAATCAATTTACAAGGCTTAAGCGTTAGTGATCAGCGTACCTTCTTGCTCACCCATAACGACACGCCGTAATGCGCCTGGCTTATTCATGTTAAATACACGAATTGGCATGTTATGGTCACGAGCAAGGGTAAATGCAGCTAAATCCATTACCTTAAGTTCTTTTTCAAGTACGTCTTGGTAGCTCAGCTGTTCACAAAGCGTTGCATCTGGATTTTTAACTGGATCATCCGTAAACACGCCTTCAACTTTTGTTGCTTTCAATACTACATCAGCTTCGATTTCGATACCACGAAGACATGCAGCAGAATCTGTTGTGAAGAACGGATTACCTGTACCTGCAGAGAAAATAACAACGCGGCCTTGACGTAACTGACTGATTGCATCAGCCCAGTTATAATTATCACATACGCCGTTTAAAGGAATAGCAGACATTACTCGCGCGTTCACATAGGCACGGTGCAGCGCATCACGCATTGCTAAGCCGTTCATTACCGTTGCTAGCATACCCATGTGGTCGCCCACAACTCGGTTCATACCTGCTTCAGCCAGGCCAGCACCACGGAATAGGTTACCGCCACCGATAACAAGGCCGACTTGAACACCTAATTCAACGAGTTCTTTTACTTCTTGTGCCATGCGGTCAAGAACTTGAGCGTCGATACCAAATCCTTCTTTACCTTGCAGAGCTTCACCGCTTAGTTTTAAAAGAATACGTTGATAAGTTGGTTTAGGGTTTGTGGTCATGTTTTTTTTACCTTCCAGGCTGATTTTAAGATATAGAGTTGTAAAAAGACCGCAACCTCGGTTGCGGTCTTTGATATTCTGATTAAAAAGGATTAACCTTTTTGAACAGCTGCTACTTCTTCAGCAAAGCTCATTTCTTGAGCTTTCTCGATACCTTCACCAACTTCTAGACGTACGAAGTCAGTTACTGTAGCGCCTGTTTCTTTCAAGATGTCGCCAACAGTTTTCTTAGGTTCCATGATGAAAGCTTGGCCAGTTAGAGAAACTTCGCCAGTGAACTTCTTCATGCGACCTTCAACCATCTTCTCTGCGATAGCTTGTGGCTTGCCTTCGTTCATAGCGATTTCAACTTGAACTGCGCGCTCTTTTGCAACAACTTCAGCTGGTACGTCAGATGGGTTAACGTATTCAGGGTTAGATGCAGCAACGTGCATTGCAATGTGCTTAAGTGTTTCTTCGTCGCCGTTACCAGCAACAACTACTGCGATACGAGTACCGTGAGTGTAAGCAGAAACCTTATCGCCAGCGATGTATGCTACGCGACGGATAGAGATGTTTTCGCCGATCTTAGCTACTAGCTCGATACGTGCTTCTTCAAATTGTGCTTGAAGTTCTTCAACTGTTGCGTGGCTAGCAAGTGCTGCATCAGCAACAGAGTTAGCGAATGCAAGGAAGCTACCATCTTTAGCAACGAAGTCAGTCTGGCAGTTTACTTCAACAAGTGCTGCTTTACCGTCAGCATCTTTGATGATGATAGTACCTTCAGCTGCTACGTTACCTGCTTTTTTAGCAGCTTTAGCAGCACCGCTCTTACGCATGTTTTCGATTGCTAGCTCAATATCAGCGTTAGCTTCTACTAGTGCTTTCTTACAATCCATCATACCTGCGCCAGTACGTTCACGCAGTTCTTTAACTAGGGCAGCTGTAACTGTTGCCATGTGATAATCCTCAGATTTGAATTCGTTGAGTAAAAATCAGGGGCCATTATCGGCCCCTGGTAACCATTCTTAGTTTACGCAAGGTAACTTAAGATGCTTATGTAAAGCAGCAGGCTATTAAGCTTCAGCTACGAAACCGTCTTCTTCTGCTTGAACAGCGATATCTTGGTTACGAGCTTCTTTAACAGTTTGAGCTACAGCACCAGTGTAAAGCTGAATCGCGCGGATTGCGTCATCGTTACCTGGGATAACGAAATCAACGCCGTCTGGATCAGAGTTAGTATCAACAACAGCAAATACTGGGATACCTAGGTTGTTAGCTTCTTTGATTGCGATGTGCTCACAGTCAGCGCCGATTACGAACATTGCGTCTGGTAGGCCGCCCATGTTCTTAATACCACCTAGTGATTTCTCAAGCTTTTCCATTTCACGAGTACGCATAAGCGCTTCTTTCTTGGTTAGCTTTTCGAAAGTACCATCAATAGATTGAGCTTCAAGATCTTTAAGACGCTTGATTGATTGACGAACAGTTTTCCAGTTAGTCAACATACCACCCAACCAACGGTTGTTTACGTAGTACTGGTCACAGCTAATTGCTGCTTCTTTGATTGATTCGCTAGCTGCGCGCTTAGTACCAACGAAAAGAACTTTACCTTTGCGTGCAGCAATTTTTTCAATTTCAGCTAGTGCTGCATTGAACATTGGTACAGTTTTTTCTAGGTTGATGATGTGTACACGGTTACGAGCGCCGAAAATGAATGGCTTCATTTTTGGGTTCCAGTAACGAGTTTGGTGACCAAAGTGTACACCAGCCTGAAGCATGTCGCGCATTGATACAGTTGCCATTGAATAATCCTCTATGGGGTTAGGCGTCCACATATCCCATCTTAAAACCGACCCGATAACAGCGTATTGCTGTTGTTACCTACAATAAGTAACTGAGCACCCCGGCAGATGTGTCGATATGTGTGAATAATAAATAAAGTATGTGTAATCCAATCAAGTTGCACCATCACACGCAATGACCTCACCACTAAGGCTAAATAATTGCTTATAACAGATACAAAATCACTGTTTACGGCGCGCTTTATACCATAGAACGACTAATAAAATCCAGTCAAAATTGGACATGAGAACTAATCTTATCTTCCCTTTAACCCCTTGCGGCTGGTAATATAGTCCTACACAGAAACATACAGATTGAGACGATTTTATGAGCATTAAGATCAAAACGGCTGAAGAAATTGAAAAAATGCGTGTTGCTGGCCGCTTGGCTGCAGACGTATTAGAAATGATCGAACCGCATGTAAAGGCAGGTGTGACGACAGAAGAGCTAGACCAAATCTGTCATGACTACATCACACAAGTTCAACAAGCTATTCCGGCACCGTTGAACTACCACGGCTTTCCTAAATCTGTGTGTACCTCTATTAACCACGTTGTTTGCCACGGCATTCCTGCATCAGCAGATGAAATTGTTGTAGAAGCTAACGGCAAATATAACAAGCCCGCAATATTGAAAGATGGCGACATCATTAATATTGACGTGACAGTGATTAAAGATGGTTACCATGGTGATACTTCAAAGATGTTTGAAGTAGGTGAAGTATCTCTTGAAGACAAACGCCTTTGTCGTGTTGCTCAAGAAAGCCTTTATCTGGCTATCAAAAAAGTAAAACCGGGTGCGAAAATTGGCGATCTAGGTACTGCCATTCAAAAATTCATCAAAGCGGGTAGCAGCCGTTTTTCTATCGTTAAAGATTACTGTGGTCATGGTATTGGTAACGAATTCCATGAAGAGCCACAAGTGGTTCACTACAAAAATAGTGATCGCACAGTAATGAAAGAAGGCATGTGTTTTACTATCGAACCGATGATCAACGCGGGTAAATTCAGCTGTGAATCAGACGAGCAAGATGGTTGGACGGTGTACACAGTTGATGGTAAAAAATCAGCACAGTGGGAACATACCTTATTAGTAACTAAAGATGGTTGTGAAATCTTAACACTACGTAAAGAAGAAACATTGCCACGTTTAATGCATAACGCATAATTCGTTATCTGCATTAGCACCGTTGCTAAAATAAAAAAAACCGACCTTCTGCGTCGGTTTTTTTATATCTAGCGATACAGTTCATGATTCGAAATGGTTATAGTAAATACAAGACATCCTTACCGCACGGACAGCAATGACAGATCTTTTAGCGACGCAACTTTCTGATTACCTCGACGATGCCATTACTCTCGACAGCTTACGTAGTGCACTCACCCATTTTGCTGAAGAGCAAAAATTGCAATTTAAACAACAAAAATCCATTGTTGATTTAGTCACAGAACGCAGTCATTTTATTGATCAATTATTAATTCGATTGTGGCGTTTTTATGGGTTTGAACAACAACCTGACTTAGCATTAATCGCTGTAGGTGGTTATGGTCGTGGAGAATTGCACCCATTATCTGATGTTGACCTATTAATATTAAGTCAACAGCCATTAGCGGAAGACGTCGCGACCAATGTCAGTGCTCTAATAACATTACTATGGGATTTACGTTTAGAAGTCGGCCAAAGTGTACGTACCGTTGAAGAATGTATTGCCGTTGGTAAAGACGATCTGACTGTCGCCACTAATTTAACTGAATCACGGTTTTTATGTGGTAACCAACAAACATTCCACCAATTAACCGTGGCAATTAATTCACCTTCCTTTTGGCCAAGTGAAACTTTTTATCAGGCCAAAGTTGAAGAACAACGCATTCGCCATGCTCGTTATCACGACACCACCTATAATCTTGAACCTGACATCAAATCAAGTCCTGGTGGCTTACGTGATATCCATACCCTTAGCTGGGTTGCACGACGTCATTTTGGAGCCACCAGCTTATTAGAAATGAGTCATCATGGTTTTTTAACCGATGCTGAATACCGAGAGCTAGTTGAATGCCAAAATGCATTGTGGCGAATTCGATTTGCCCTTCATATAGAGCTGCGTCGTTATGATAATCGTCTCACCTTTGATCACCAAACCTCAGTAGCAGAAAACCTCGATTATCATGGTGAAGGTAATCAAGCAGTCGAAATGATGATGAAAGCATTTTATCGCATTTTACGCCGTGTGGCTGAACTCAATAAAATGTTATTACAGCTGTTTGATGAAGCAATCATTAAACCAGACTCTCGCCTTGCGCCCATTGTACTCAATGATGATTTTCAATTACGAGGCAATTTAATCGAAGCCACCAAACCGGCCTTATTTCAAGCGCGACCAGAAACCATTCTCGATATGTTTCTTCATATTGCACAAAATTCTGATATTGAAGGTATTGCCGCGCCTACCCTACGTCAATTACGCACCGCTAGACGCCGACTCAACCGCTTTTTGATTGACATTCCTGCGGCTCGTGAAAAATTTATGGAGTTAGTACGCCAGCCCAATGCGCTTCAAAAAGCATTTCAATTAATGCATCGTCACGGCGTTATTGCGGCCTATTTGCCACAATGGAGTCACATTGTAGGCCAAATGCAATTTGATTTATTTCATGTGTATACCGTTGATGAACACAGCATTCGTGTTATTAAAAATCTGCATAAATTTAACGATCCTAATCAACATTCACAGCACCCGATTTGTTGTGAGGTTTATCCGCGTTTAATTAAAAAAGAAATCTTAATCTTGGCTGCGATCTTTCACGACATAGCTAAAGGACGTGGCGGTGATCACTCCGAATTAGGTGCAGTAGATGCTTATGATTTTTGTATCGAACACGGGCTGTCTCACCCTGATGCTGAAACGGTTTCATGGCTGGTGCAAAAACACTTATTAATGTCAGTCACCGCTCAACGACGTGATATTTATGATCCAGAAGTCGTGGCCGAGTTCGCTAAACAAGTGGGTGATGAAGAGCATTTAGATTACTTGGTATGCTTAACCGTTGCTGATATTTGTGCCACCAACCAAGATCTATGGAATAGTTGGAAACGCACTCTATTGGCAGAATTGTACTACTCAACCCAAAAAACATTACGCCGCGGGCTAGAAAAAACCCCAGACATGCGTGATCGTATTCGTCACAATCAACAACTCGCATCGGCAATATTACGCGGAAAAGGGTTTATGCCACGTGATATTGAAGTGCTATGGCGTCGCTTTAAAGCTGATTACTTTCTACGTCATACACATAAACAATTGGCATGGCATGCACAAGCATTATTAACACACAATGGTGATAAACCAATTATCTTGATGAGTAAAAAAGCCACCCGTGGCGGCACTGAAGTATTTATCTACAGCAAAGATAAAGCCAAACTGTTCGCAATTGTGGTCTCTGAGCTAGATAAGAAAAATTTAAGTATTCATGATGCTCAGATAATGAATAGTAAGGATGGTTATACGCTAGATACTTTTATGGTACTTGATCCTAACGGCAAAGCGATTAATGAAAACCGCCATGTGGGTATTATTCGTAATTTAACCAAAGCCCTTACCGCGATGAAATCTGAGCGTAAAATTCGCCGAGCACCACGCAAATTACTCCATTTTAATGTACCGACCAAAGTTGAATTTTTATCAACCAAAACTGGACGCAAAACTATGATGGAGTTAGTCGCATTAGATATGCCTGGATTATTAGCAAAGATCGGCGCTGTATTTGCAGATCTTAATGTGAGTTTACAAGCCGCTAAAATCACCACTATCGGTGAGCGAGCAGAAGACTTTTTTATTATTGTTAATGAAACGGGTGGACGCTTAACCAAACAACAACAGCAGTTATTACGTGAAACATTAATTACGACTATCAATAAACATGCGTAAATCACACGACCATGTTGAGATATAAGATTAATACCCCGTTAATGACTAACGGGGTAACTCTCGATCGCAATGTCAACAATCATTTTTATTTCAATGATATAGTTACGCCGCAGCTTGATCTGCACTCGCTACAAATTGTGTAAACCATGCATCTGCAACGTCTAACGGCTCAAAATGCACCCCAGCATCAATATCTAATCGAGGTTGAACTGATGTCGAATTGAGCTCAGTTAATAACGTATCAAATTGACGTCCTGCCCCACAAAAACGATCTTCCCCATAACTAGAATCACCTAAAGCAATGACACCATAACGTTGCTTGGGCAGTAGAGGGAATTGATCCTTCAGCGCGACATATAACGGTAATAGATTTTCTGGAATCTCACCTTGACCGGTGGTCGACGTTATCACTAACACAGTATCAGCATCATAGGCCATGAAATCATCGAGTGTTGAGTCAAAGAAAATCTCAACGGGCACCGAGGTTAATTTTGCGGCTAATGCTTCTGCTAACTCTTCTGCTCCGCCATATACAGAGCCTACAAATATGCCTAACTTATTCATTGTCCGCTCTCCTTTGCTGTCAGACGTCCTCAATAAGGGACTATTACCAATCTGGCAATTACACTAAAGAAAAGCAAGTGCTGACGTAAATTTAAGCTGATAAGTTTGCGCTATCGCCCATTCACCACCATTGAACGCTATTTTATATTATGCATTTAACAGTAATGACGGTGACCAATTAAATGTCGTCATAACACGTTGCCAAACATCATCAACATCAGCGCGAATATCTAGTGCAGCACCTGTTAATGGATGAAGAAATTGTAATCGTGATGCGTGCAGCATCAAACGATGACAATCAAGATTTTCACGGAACATACGATTGTGCTTACCATCGCCATAGTTAACATCACCAATCATATGATGGTCTAAGTGATGCATATGACGGCGTAATTGGTGTTTACGTCCGGTTTCTGGTTGCAGTTCAATTAAGCTATAACGACTGGTCGCATAACGCCCTACTGCAATATCAGTTTCGACTGTCGCTAATGGCGCATAAGCGGTAACGGCCGCTTGAGGCTCTTTGTCTTCGGTCGCTTTTTTATCTGCAATTTTATCTAGCATCACTTTAAGCGGATAATCCAGCACTGCCGCTTCTTTTACCCAGCCTCTCACTACCGCATGATAAGTTTTATGCATTTCTCGACCAGCAAAGACTGGCATCATCAATGCTGCAACCTCACTGGATAAGCCAAATAAAAGTACCCCAGATGTTGGCCTATCTAAACGATGCAATGGAAACACATGCTGCCCAATTTGATCGCGCAATGTTTGCACCACAAATACAGTTTCGTGGCTATCTAACCAAGAACGATGTACCAACATACCTGCAGGTTTATTTACTGCAATTAACGCATCATCTTGATATAAAATTTCCAGTTCCATTATGCTCACTTAATGTTTAAATAATTGATCAATTTCACGTGTTGTTGCCACAATATCTAGTACACCGACTTGGTTTTTCATTGCTTCTTCTACATAAGGTGAAATAGCAAATTGGGTCGGCAATGGTAAGCGTTGCACGATTAAATAACGTAATTTAGGAATAAAAATCCATTGAAGCCACTGATGACAATCTAAAGTATCAATCGCAAAAGGTTCTGTACTCGCTAATGCTTGTGGCTCAGGAGCAACCTCTTGCCAATATTGGTGCTGTTGTAGAATATTTTCTAATTGAGTGAGTAATTGCTGACTTTGATGATATTTATCCATCATAACTCCTCTTTTATTGATAATAAAAACGGCGCAGGATAGCATTTTGGCCCAACAGCCCCAACTATATTATGGTGATTAGCGATCTATTCACAGGTATGCTGACTTAATACGATTACTTAAACTAACAAGCTAAATTGAAGGAGCTTTATTTATTATGTCCATGGAAACCTTTCATACTTTAACCCAATTGCTTGATAACGCAGGTTGTCGTTATAATATTTTTGATTTAGGTCGTCGAGTGAATGAAATTGATAACGACCAATTTAAAGCAGTTGAAGAGAATCGTCAGCCTTATCCATGGCCACTTCAGCAGCATGCCCATATTGCCATTTCATTTTGGCAACATCAGCAACCACCTTGGGTGTGGTTTTTACGCTTACCATTGGATGAACGTGGGCTACTAAAACAAGCGGCTGTTGGTGATTTTATTAAATATGTCATTGAAGCTATGGGCGCAAGTTTAAACAGTACCCCTACCGAAGATGAACAACAAAAGCTTGCCAACAACCCTTATACGTTTAAGCCCAATGATGACAAGATGGCGATATTTAATGCGCAATTACGAGTATTACTTAACCTACCGCCTAGCCAATACTATGCCGATGCACAAGCTTACTTATCAGGCCAACAAGATTGGTTACAATGGCAACATGTAGGTCTACAAGGCTTAGCTGATATCTGTGCTCGTATGTCACAACACAATAACGCAACCTCGTTACGTAAAGCGTTAAACCATCTTCCAATGACGCCACTGTATGCATTACTAGGTTGCCTTGAGCATTGCCCTATTCCTGCACCATTAGCACAACGTATAACGGAACGCTTAACGCTAGAATGCCAACAACAGCAACCCGATTTATTTTTGATATCAGCGTTAGTACGTGCCCTTGCAGGTAGTGCACCACAACAATTACAGCAAACCCTAACGACTATTTTGCATCAACCATCGTTATGTCACCGCGAGGTACTTATTGCTATCGCTGGTCGTTGTTGGAGTGGTTTTACTGATATAAATATCGCCTCATTATTTTTATTACGTTTAGCTGAAACCCAAGATCAAACATTGTTTAATCAACTATTTACTGATTTAGTCATGCAACCATTATTACGTGGAATCATGTTGCAGATACTTCATGGTCAAGCGGATCCAGCACTGATCAATGCTATTCAAAAATTACAACAGCATGCTAAAAATCACTAATCGCATTCACCGTTTATAAAGGCTTTTTACTCTATGAATAACCTGTTCGGTATTTTAATTATTGCTATTATCGGCGTCTTATTTTGGCAACAACGACGCCAAACTGAATTAGCGCAGTATTACATTGAGCAGCGTTGTAAAAATATGGGCTTGCAGATGATCAGCTTTGCGAGAGGTGAGCAAAAGCTCAAAGATCATCATGGAGAATGGGGCTGGCGAACAGTATTTGTGTTTGAGTTTTCAACTGATGGTATGGATATCTATCAAGGTTATATTGAAATGAAACGTTTACGTGCGAGTTATTTTTATGTGCCGCCGCACCGTATTCCTGAAGGCTGCGATTATTAACTTTTTCTCGCTCCAAAAAGAATGGGCGCGACAATAAATATTGTCACGCCCTTAGATATTACTTTTGTAGCAATCCAGCTACTGTCGTGCTCCCTGCTATCAATCCTTGATATACAAATCCCCAGGTAAATCTTAACTTCATCCTAGAAGTCATTCTTCGGTAATCCCTGACCCATCAGTATATCCGCTACTGACTCTCTCTCCGTGAAGGAGGTGTCCTTTACTCCACAAGAAGTCATCCTAACTTCATCATGAAATTTGTCCCAATTCCATCCTAGAATATTGTCATCCTGACAAATAGATATCCTATCTATAGCCCTCTATCCCAGAGAAGCCTATGCATCCTCGCTAGATGATAGTCCGCATCATCTATATGCTCATCCTGAGCGGCCAATTCCGTGGCTATTCCTAAATCCTTGTCAGCTCCAGCTGATGACAATATCTTACCTCACCAGAAAAATGACGCAATATTAAATATTCCATTAATTATTTAATACTAATCTTAACAAATAAACATATCAATTTAAGGTAATGATATCATTGGATTTTATAAATAATCAGTCATCATAAGTGAGACTTAATAACGAAGTTATCCCACAAGCTTGTAAGAGATCTCTTACAAAATAAGTAGAAAAACGCTCATTTATTATAATGCGAGGTGCGAGGTGCGAGGTGCGAGGTGCGAGGTGCGAGGTGCGAGGTGCGAGGTGCGAATAAAAGCAAGTCATCCTCAAAGAATCAAATTTAACACGTTGTCATTTGATACATTACTTTGGGAATAGCACAAAAAAGAACGGGCGCGACTTTCGTCGCGCCCTGAGGTCTTACTTGCAGCAATCCAGCTACTATGTTGCTCCCTGCATCCATCCTTTGATTGCTGTATTCCGTCAGCATTGTCCTTTATACTTCTTCCTGAAGTTGTTCCTTTGGCCATCCTAACCCGTCATCACATCCTGTTCTGACTCTCATCTCCTTCCTGGAGGTGTCCTTTACTTCATCCTGAAGTGATCCCTTATGCCTCAATCCTAGAGGTGTTCCTTACTTCGTCCTGAAGTTATCCTAGCCTTCCTGACAGATAAACATCCTGTTTACCTTAATACCGTATCCTACAGTGTTCCTTTCACATTCCATGTTTGATAAACCATCCTAGCTTACCAATATCTCATCCTGAGACTGCCTGTGTCCGTGGCGCTTTCCTGTTCCGTTCCGTCGTATCCTTTCGACACCATTAATACTATGTGAATTACCGACTAAATCCTATATAGAACAAAATATCTTTTTTACCACCTTCTAATCAATCAAATAAAAATGAAAAATAAAATCCATTATAACAACAACTTAAATTAAACCAGTGATTATGTATGCATTAATAGCATGCTTATCTCCCACATATTTGTAAGAGATCTCGCACACAGCCAATAGATAAAAACCATTCATTATTTATCATACTTTTTTACATGAAGTAATATATTGTTATTATACAAATAGATAGAGGTGCGAGGTGCGAGGTGCGAGGTGCGAGGTGCGAGGTGCGAGGTGCGAGGTGCGAGGTGCGAGGTGCGAGGTGCGAGGTGCGAATAAAAACAAGTCGGTCTTAAATAATCAAAACAAATCTATCACGATAACTGATTAGATTATTTTTCTTCCCAAAAAAAAGAGAGGGCACGACTTTCGTCGCGCCCTTAGGTCTTACTTGCAGCAATCCAGCTACTGTGTTGCTCCTTGCATCCATCCCTTGACTGCTGTGTTCCATCAGCATTGTCCTTTATACTTCTTCCTGAAGTTGTTCCTTTGGCCATCCTAACCCGTCAGCACATCCTGTTCTGACTCTCATCTCCTTCCTGGAGGTGTCCTTTACTTCATCCTGAAGTGATCCTTTATGCCTCAATCCTAGAGGTGTTCCTTACTTCGTCCTGAAGTTATCCTAGTCTTCCTGACAGATAAACGTCCTGCTTATCTTGATACCGCATCCTACGGTGTTCCCTTCACATTCCATGTTTGATAAACCATCCTAGTTTACCAATATCTCATCCTGAGACAGCCTGTATCCGTGGCGCTTTCCTGTTCCGTGGTGTCAGTTCCTTTCGACACCATTAAGATTACGCTTTTCTTTATTATTCACAATCAGTGCTTAAAAACTTTTTGATATTTATTTTCATCCAACACTAACTAAAAATAAAATAACAACTAAATATCAATAACATAATTATTAACACACAGTAATATATGCTAATAACACACTCAATATCTCACGGCTTTGTGAGAGATCTCTTACAACAGCGTTAGCTCTTTGACTAAGGTGACTATTTACACAGATATCCACTATACTCACACAGAGAGAATACCTTGCTAAATAAGGAATAGAGATGGAAGCATTCAACCATAATTTGGCTAATTTATTCAGTCAATTAGGCTTAGATAACTCAACCGAATTTATTGAGCATTTTTTATGCACACATTCATTAGCGCCCTCACAAAAATTAGCTGATGCCGCCTTTTTTACTCTCGCTCAACAACAATTTATTAATGAAGCTCAACAACAAGATGCCGATTGGAGTGAAGTGATTGACCAACTAGATACGTTACTTCGAAAATAAGCGCAATATTTATCAAGGAACCATGATGTCAACCATCACTCAAGAAATAGAACAGGTGATAGCAAGCTTAGTCGCTGAAAATAAACAACCATCGACAGCATTAATTAAAGCTCGTCTCACCACACCATTACCAATTCCAATCATCATAAAGGCGTTACAAGCTTGGCAAAAAAATGCCAAAGTGCCGCATATAGAAAAGCAACAGCAGGTATTAACAACCGAGCAACGCCTTGAACAACTTGAACAGCAAGTACTGACACTTTCAACACGTTTAGCGCGCTTAGAAGCTGATCGCTAATAATAAAAAAGCACCTAATTAAAGGTGCTTTTTTAATTATTACTGAAAATTCCACGACATATTAGACACAATTCGGCACCGGTCACATTTAAAGTGGAACAAGCCATGCAATGCTTCTGGAACTCGCCATTCACCACCACAACTTGGACATCGACGTGTTAATTCAGCCGCTTTGCTTTCACCGCCAACACGGTACTGATAATAATACGTTGGTACCTCGGTGGTCGCTTCAATATGACGACATAAATCACGCCCACGCACAAACAATTCACTGTCTACATCACCAATTTCAGCCAATGCCATTGCCACCGCCGTTGGGCTTTTAATGGCCATTTGAATTTCATCAAAAGCTTGCCATTCAGTCTGCCATTTAATGATCGCTTTATAATCATCATCCGTCGTTGCCCCTGTTTGATATAACGGAATCGGCAATAACGTATCGCCACTACGTAGCGGCGAACAACTATGAACATAAGTGGTATAAAGCACTTGCCATGATGGAGAAAAGCTTTCAGCGACTGAATCTGAATTAAGATCAACCCCTAGTATTTTTATTTTAGGCGCGAGCAAACACGCATTTGTTAATTGCTCATAACATTGATTGACTTGCGGGCTATTAAATCGAGAATGAAGACTTTCTTTCTCCGGGCACACAACGCGAACGCGAAAGATGCCATCATCAATAACAACAGGAAATTCACGTCCAAGTACTTGACCGTTATAGCGTAATGCATCCATTAAGCCATTAATAGCGACATCTACTTGCGATAACGTTGTGTTATCAAAACATTCAAATTGTAACTCAACAACAAACACGTGTTACACCTCGACGACTAATGGCTGCAATTGCTGTAAGAACATCACTACATCATTTGCTAACACTTGACGAGTATCTTTACCCAATGTTTCTAACACCACTTGGCCGGTCATATTACAAATAGAAATGACTTGTGATTCATCATCTACAACCGCAATAAATACCGTGGGTTTCAGCTTCATTCGACGTTGAGTCACCAAATGTCCAAGAATATTTTGTTGTAAACGTTCAATATCATCGTCATTAAATGCTTGTAATAAATCTAACGATAAATCACCAAACATTGCGCCCATATCACCACTAAATTGCGATCCATAAAAAGCATTGATATCGCTATGGAGTAATAAATCCATGCCTTTTTCAACACCATCTAAACCAATAATAGGCTGACGTGGAATGGGTTTCCAAGTTACATTTTGGCCATCATCTGCAATAACACAGGGTGAGATAAGACCCACTAAATGTTCACTTTCGGGAAAACCGCGATCTGCATCACACCATGCTTGTAAATAACGAGCAGAAAAATCAGATAAAGCGCAGGTAACAGGATGATTCATTCGCAACCTCATAAAAGATTCAGTAAACTTTAGGTTTAAACCGTTTCGACGGACATCTATTCTAATCCAAGAGTGTCATAGACAGTATGAGTAAATATAAAGACGCTAAAGAATTAGCAGGTTTAACCCTTGGCAAAAAGACTGAGTATAAAGATCAATATGATCCATCATTACTGCAACCTGTGCCAAGAAGCTTAAACCGTACCGATATTAATATCAGCGATGATGCACTGCCATTTACTGGCTATGATATTTGGACATTATACGAATTATCTTGGCTCAATAATAAAGGCTTACCACAAGTTGCGATTGGTGAAGTACGTTTACCTGCATCAAGCCCTAATCTTATCGAATCAAAATCCTTCAAACTATACCTTAACAGTTTTAATCAAACTCGTTTTGATAGCTGGCAAGATATTGCAGATACTCTGCAAATTGATTTATCGCGTTGTGCTGGCGAAGATGTTGATGTCACCATTCAGCCCCTCACTGATTTTAATGAGCAACCTATTGTTAATTTCTTTGGTGAGTGTATTGACGATCAAGACATTGAAATTAACGACTATGCTTTTAAGCCAGAATATCTTGAAGGTGCCGCTAATAACAACGATGTTGTAGAAGAAATTGTTCATAGTCACCTACTAAAATCAAACTGCTTAATCACTAATCAACCTGATTGGGGTAGTGTACGTATTGCTTATAAAGGCAACCGTATCGACCGTGAAAAATTACTGCGTTACATTGTGTCATTCCGTAATCATAATGAATTCCACGAACAATGTGTTGAGCGTATTTTTAACGATATTATGCGTTTCTGTCAGCCTGAATTATTAACTGTTTATGCACGTTATACCCGTCGTGGTGGTTTAGATATTAATCCATACCGTACTAACATGGGCAAAACGCCAAGTGATAATTTCCGTCTCGCACGTCAGTAATTAGATCCTAACGACGAATTCAACATTAAGTCCGGCAAAAACCTTTACTTTGCTGGACTTGATATATTAACCCAGTAAAATCAATACCATCTTGTGTGTTATTCTGCTGCTTTGAGATTATATGAATTTTCGTGGCCTATTTCTTTCTGGGTTAGTATTACTAACATTGTCATTTGATCTTCAAGCAAAACTATACAGCTCACCAATCCTTACTGAAGCACACAATTTATTAGTTAATCAACCTGAGCGAACGCTCACTATCACCCAAAACTATCTTGAGACACGACGTCTTAGCCAACCTCAAGATCCATCACGGGTTCATCTTAACGGTGAAGCGGATCATTCAACACGCACCCCTCTTAACACCATTAATGCACTACAACTCCAGGCGCAGGCGTTATCTCTGCTACAACGACCAGAACAAGCCATTAGCGTTATTAAAAAAGCTGAAAAAAAAGCCCTTAACAATAAATTTATGTTCAGTGTCTTTGAAAGTCGTATTTTATTGGCTCAATTTTACTGGGTTAATTTAAGTAACAGTGCAACAGCACTAAAAATACTGAATACGCTCAGTGTTGAGATCAAGCACTCACCGCCAATAAAACTCACCAGCCAAGTGCACGAGTTAAAGTATCAATCACTGATATTGCGTGCTCGAATTGAATCCAGCTTAGGCAATGATGAAGCGGCAGAAAAACTATTTATCAAAGCAAAAGGATATCTAGCCGCATTTGACGATAAAGACGAAACCATTAATTATCAACTTACATTAGGTCAGCATTACTTACGCCATCATCACTATGATATGGCACTTGATCGCTTATTAAGTGGTTATTGGCTCGCCGTAGAACATGAAGATCAACCCCAAATCGCACGCGCCAATTACGAATTAGCACAACTGTTTGAAGAACGCCACGTGTTTGATAAAGCATTAGAACATGCCACACAAGCGGGTGAGTTTTTTGAACGCTATAAACAAACCCAACAATTGGCTAAAACACTCACCTTAATTGCTTCTATCTATGAGCAACAAGGGCGCTATAACCTTGCTTTAGTACATTATTTTAATGCCCTCGACCAAGAGAATCAGCTTAAACACGATGTCCGTTCTGCCAGTTTACGCTTGAACATTGCGCGGGTTTATTTGCATTTATATAACTACTCTAAAACAGAGCAATATATTGTTCAGGCGCGTAACCTTGCTCTTCAAGGTGGTAATGAAAATATTGTGGCCGAAAGCCAAATTCTACAAGGGCAATTAGAACTCGAAAAAGGCGCCCTCGACGATGCCATTACTTCATTGCAAGCTGGATTAATTTCAGCCAGTCGTATTGGTGCAACAAATTTGCAATTAATGGGTGAATCAATATTGTCAAAAGCGTTTGAAAAACAAAATGACTATTACAACGCTTTACTCAGTCAACGCCGTTACGAACAACTGTATGTAGGCAAACAAAAAAACGCGACCAAAAGTAATACTGAAGTCTTTAAGCAACAACAAAAAATGATGGAGCGTTCACTAAAACTTGAAGAAATGGAACGTGAGCAATTCATTAATAAAAACGCACTCTATAAACAACAGCAGATATCTTTAGCCCTTATGGGAGGGTTAGTGATTATGTTATTGCTACTGTGGCGTCGCCAACATATTAATAAACAATTAAAACAGCAACTCACCAAATTAACCACCGATTACTATACTCACCCTCGTAGTGGTTTACGTAATCTACGCATGCTTAACGCACGACTCGCTAACTCGCTTCAACAAAGTAGTGCTAACTTTGAACAATGGCACCTTGGTGAGATTATTAATGAGCCGTTAAGCGATCGACTACGGTTTGCCTTATTTGAAGTTTCATTTTTAAAACATATTTCGTTAGAGAAAGGCTATCAGCAAGGACTTGCAGCAGAAAAAGAATTTGGTAATTATTTACAACTGCAAGTATTAGAGCCTGCGCGTATTTATCATTTTTCTGACGCGATGTTCTTATATATCGAGCCCAATGCACGCTTGAGCTGTGATCCGAGACAACTTGCCGACTCAATCCAACAGTTAATTGATAATTATACGCAGCCATTAAATATCGAAAATTCGTTACAAATTGGCATGGCAGAATACCCATTTTTACCACGCTCATATACCGCGATTAATGACCAAGAATTAATTGATATTTTACTGATGGCTGTTGATGCCGGCATTAGCCTCAATCATAAACAACCAGGGAGTCACTGGGTTCACTTATCTGCCATTGATGCAGCGCCAGCGGCCAGTTTTGTGAGCGATAATATTCGTCGTTCTTGCGTTGAAGGAATAGAAAAAGGATTAGTAAAAGTCCGCAGTTCAACCAATAGTGACGTAATCTGGAACTACGATCACAATCCTAACAAAGATATCAATTAAATATATAAATGACTCATAACTTTGTAAAATATCACTAACTATTGTATTTTATTTTTGATAGCATATTTTTAAAATGATAGTAACATCATGAATTAAATAACTTTTAAGTGTATTAACACAGATGCATAACCAATGACAGATATCAGTGAAATTGTTGCTGAAGTTAACATTCTAAAACAACAATTAGACCACGCTCAACTTTCTTACCGTGATTCTAACCTAAAATCGCGGCGTGAAATTGTGATATTAAAACGTCTGATTACTCGTTTAACTATTGCTTGTCGAGGTCTTGATAATGAACTCGACCACACATTGCAATCCATAACCCATGATCTTGAACAGCCTTTAGAGATTAGTCGTCTTATCCCTCGATTAGCGATTGTTGAACGACTTGTTATTCAACAAGCCGATATGATCCAACATCAAAATAACCATTTACAACAACAGATTAATCAACGCGGTCATACCCTATTACAACACCCTAATTTACCCGCATCATTACAGCAAGATTTAGATCATCTGTTCAACCAACAACCATCAACATTATTAGATAATCATCAACGTATAGTTCGCTTACTTGAACTCTATGAACGCACTATCAAATTAATAACAGCGAATAATAAGTCTTCGTTATCTAAAGATAATCTGCACCATTTTAGTGTTGAGTTGGTAGCAGAATTACAACAACTTATCACCGAAATAGACTTTACTAATGAGCAAGGACAGCAGCTATTTGCTATTCGTAATCAATTGGTACAAGGCGTCGATCAATCTGCACTCTTGGCTTTATTAGTCCAAGTTTTACGTCTTATTGTTTCAGGTACCCATAACGAGCGTTACGCATCACAACGATTTCTAAACACCCTAAATAGTGATTTAGCCTCACTCCAAAAAAATACCGCCCAAACAGCTAGTTCTTTTTCTGTGCTACATCAACATCGACGTGATTTTAATAGCGGCATATCAACGATTGTCTCAAATATTAATCAAGAGCTTAAGATTAACAACTCACCAGCAATCAACTCTTCATCATGGGCAAATATTACCCATGAATTACAACAATTAGCACTACGTAATAGCCAACTAGAACAGCGAGAACAAGCGTTAATTGAACAGTTAAACCATAACGATAATAAAGTGCAGCAATTACAACAACAAACGTATAGTTATCACCAACGATTAAGCCAACAAGAACAAAATATTTTTCGAGATAAATTAACCTTAACTTACAATCGTAGTGCGTTTAATGATCGTATTGAACATGAATATCAACGTTGGTTGCGCTATCAAAATCCATTACTTTTAGTGCTGATTGATATCGATAACTTTACCCAGTTAAATAATGATTATGGCCATCATGCGGGTGATAAAGCGCTTAAAATTATCGCGCAAACTATTAGCCAACAATTAAATTCGACAGATTTTATTGCGCGCTTTAATGAAGATGCCTTCGTTTTACTAATGACCGATATTGATCAACAACAGTGTCAGCAATTAATGAATGATATTCGAACCGCTATTACTCAATTACCACTGCATTTTAAAAGTCAGAGTATTACGATGTCAGTGTCTATGTGCTCTTCGTTTTTCAACAATCATGACACGCCTAAAAATGTCATTCAGCGTATTGAAACCGCCCTTCGTCACAGCCAAGTTCAGCGCAGCAATAGCATTATTCATCAAGATTAACCCTCCCCAATTATCGTATCCATTTCATTACTGGGTACTTATATTATTACTATCATTTACTGGTCAAAGATAAAATCACTGTGTATGGTAATAATATAAAATAATTTATCTTACTGTTCTTTATTTGATTTTTGCACCAGTCCTGTAGTGAATACACCTTGCCTTCTGCCTTGTCTTAATAAATGAACATGCTGTTTCATCATTACCAGGGAGGTTATTATGATTACGCATATCAGCCCTATCGGCGCTATGAATCTATTATCACAAATAGAAGCCGACAGTCTAAAAGCAACAGCATCCAGTGATTTATATCGCTTATATCGTAACTGCTCACTCGCGGTTTTAAACTCGGGCAGTCATACTGATAATTCCAAAGAATTGCTTGAGAAACACCTCGATTTTGCGATTAATTTATTACGTCGTGAACGTGGGATTAAAATCGAACTTGTGAACCCACCAGAACATGCTTTTGTTGATGGTCGTATTATTCGTGGCATTCAAGAACACATGTTTTCAGTGTTACGCGATATCATTTATGTCGATATGCACATCGCACGTCGAAATGATATTGATCTTGCTAGCGCGCCCCATATTACCGATTTCGTATTTAGTCTGTTACGCAATGCTCGTACCCTACATGCTGGTGAAGATCCCAATATTATCGTGTGCTGGGGCGGCCACTCAATTAACCCAATTGAATACCAATACACTCGTGAAGTCGGCAATGAACTAGGCTTGCGTGAACTTAATGTTTGTACTGGTTGTGGACCGGGCGCAATGGAAGGACCAATGAAAGGTGCTGCTATTGGTCACGCTAAACAACGTTACTCTGGCAGCCGTTTTATTGGTTTAACTGAACCGTCAATTATTGCCGCAGAGCCACCAAACCCAATTGTCAACGAACTGGTTATTTTACCCGACATAGAAAAACGTTTAGAAGCCTTTGTTCGCGTGGGCCATGGCATCATTATTTTCCCAGGAGGAGCTGGTACTGCAGAAGAATTGCTCTATATTTTAGGGATTTTGATGCATCCCGATAATGCAGAACAACCGCTACCATTGATTCTTACAGGTCCCAAAGAAAGTGAAGCTTATTTCCGTACCCTAGATGATTTTATTCGTGACACGTTAGGCGAAGCTGCAACCCGACATTATCAAATTATTATTGGTGATCCTGCTGAAGTTGCACAAGTAATGAAAGCGTCAATGGCACGCGTAAAAGAACACCGTTTAGCCACTGGTGATGCTTATTGCTTTAACTGGTCACTGACGATCCCTGAAGATTTCCAAATGCCATTTGCACCAACACATAAAGCCATGGCTAGTTTAGATTTACACATGGATCAACCGAAAGAAAAACTGGCGGCTAATTTACGTCGAGCATTCTCAGGTATCGTGGCGGGAAATGTCAAAGAAGAAGGCATTCATGAAATCGAACGTTATGGTCGCTTTAAAATTGACGGCGATAAAGTCCTAATGCAACGCATGGATAAACTCCTCAAAAATTTTGTGGAACAACAACGCATGAAATTGCCCGGCAGTAAATATGAGCCGTGTTATGAAATCGTTAATAGCCACGAACAGTCAAAATAATATCGTTATTTGATTACAGTTTTGCGTACAATAAGGAGCCTTAGTGCTCCTTTTATTCATCTACATAGAATTTATTTATGGCTATTCACCTTGTTATTATTGATGCATTAAACCTTATTCGCCGTGTTCATGCCGCGCAACCGGGGCAACCCGATGTCGACAACACCGCAAGAGTATGTTGTCAGGCATTACAGAAAATAATTAATAGCACGGAACCGAGCCATATTGTGGCAGTGTTTGACCATAATAGTGATGACCGAGGTTGGCGAGCAGAATTACTGCCACACTACAAAGAAGGTCGTAAACCGATGCCACCAGAATTATTAGCGGGTATGGATAGCATTCAAGATGCATTTATGACAATGGGCATTGATTCACTATTATCTGATGGTGATGAAGCCGATGATTTAGTGGCAACCTTGGCATTAAAAGTCGCCTCTCGCAGTGAACAGGTCACTATTGTTTCAACTGACAAAGGCTATTGTCAGTTACTACAACCGACGTTACGTATTCGTGATTATTTTCAACAACGCTGGCTTGATAGCCCTTTTATTGAAAAAGAATATGGTGTTAAGCCACAGTTATTAACTGACTATTGGGGATTAGCAGGCATTAGTTCCAGTAAAATCCCGGGTGTTGCCGGTATTGGTCCTAAAGCGGCAGTGGAGTTATTAAGCCTCTACCCTAATCTTGACGCGATTCTCACTGCTATTGATCTTGCCCCTAAATGGCAAAAAAAAATCACCGGTAATGAAGAGACAGCTCGTGCATCCAAAGCAGTGGCAAGCCTAAAGACTGATTTAGAACTTGGCTTTAATTTACAAGATATTCGTTATCACGATGCCACTCAGAATTAATAATGTATAAATACTAGTGCAAAAAAAAACGCCACCCTCAAAAGGATGGCGTTAATAATCATTCGCTACACTACCTGCAAATTAATATGCAGAGCGATTATCTAAGCGTTGAATATGCACCGTAATTTCTTCACGGTCATGATACAAATGTTTCGCTTGCAGCTTAAACTTCACGCCGTTTTTAATCAGCAGTACTTTTAGATTTTCAATATCTTGTAGCACTTCGTCATAACGACCTTTCATTGGCAGCTTAAGGTTAAAAATAGCTTCTTTGGCCCATGCTTTGATTAACCATTCACCAATAAGGTGCGCTACACGAGCGGGTTTTTCAATCATGTCACATACAATCCACGTAATATTCTTACGTGCAGGCTCATATTTAAAACCATCAACTGCATGATATTTAACTTGACCGGTATCCATTAAGCTTTGCGCCATAGTACCGTTATCAATCGCATGAACAAACATCGAACGCTTCACTAATTGATACGTCCAACCACCAGGACAGGCACCTAAGTCAACACTCCACATACCCGGCGCTAAACGCTCATCCCACTCCTCACGAGGAATAAACACGTGAAATGCTTCTTCTAATTTCAACGTTGAACGGCTTGGCGCATCTGCAGGGAATTTCAGACGTGGAATACCCATAAAGAACTGTGAGTTATTTTGTGGGTAAGAATAACCAACAAAACAACAACCAGGGGCAATAAAGCACACGTGTAATACTGGCTTTTTGTGGTTATCTTTAACGTATAAAATATTACGCTTACGCATTGCTTGACGTAGTGGCACCGTAAATTTACGGCAGAACTTCAACAGTTCTTTCGCTTCATTAGTATCAGGGGTTTCAATACGTAAATCACCACAAATAGGGAAGTCTTCACTAATGGCATCTAAAATAGGTGAAATACGATCTTCTGTTGGTAAACCCGTTAGCATTGCTGATGTTGCAAACATTTGACGAGCAAAAATCAATTGCGAAAATGGCTGCAATTGAATGAATTTATTTGCATCACCTGCTTGGTAAAACTCAAATAACACATAGCCTGAATTGTTTTTCACCCGAGGGAAACCAAACAATTCCAGCGTATTTGCTTTGTCTTGAACCTCTCCGGCACATTCTTTTTCAAAGCCAGGACGACAGTACAATAAAACTTGATTCACGTTGGAACCCTCAAGCTGAACGCCAGGTGGCTATTGCAAGCATCACCCAGCCAATAATAAAACATATTCCGCCCATCGGGGTGATGGGACCAAACCATTTAATGCCAGTTAAAGCCAAGGCATATAAACTGCCGCTAAAGCAAATTATACCGATGACAAAAAACAGCGCCGCGTATGATAACGCTTTTGATGGCAAAAAGCGTGACAATATTCCACAACCTAATAATGCTAAGGTATGCCACGCTTGATATTGAACCCCAACTTTAAACACATCGAGTAAGTGCGGTGCTAAGCGGTGGCTTAATCCATGAGCAGCAAAGGCTCCTAAAGCCACCATTACTACACCACTGCAAGCAGCAAACATCAGCATTAATCGTGATTGTTGACGCTGTTTCGCGGTTAATTCAACCGTCATGAGTACACCTCTAACTATGCTACTTCACTATCAACACAATTTTTAATAAAGGCCGCTAAGGCTTCGATTGCAATAGTAATATTTTCAGCTTCAGTATGACCTGATGCTTTACGTGGTTTAAAGCCGTGATCACCATCAGCTAAAAATTGATAATGCACTTGAGCGGAAAAAGGCCACTGCTCGACTTCACTACGCACCCCAAAGGTATCGCGTTCACCTTGTAAAATAAGAGTAGGGATCGTGGTGGTTGCAAGATGATCACCGCGATAATTTTCAGGCTTTGCAGGCGGATGGAAAGGAAATCCAAGACAAGCAACACCGCGAACTTTTGCCGCACAGTTATTAACTAGAGGTGTTTGGGCTGCAATATCCGTCACCATCAAACTCGCCATTCGTCCTCCCATTGATTTACCACCAATGACTAACTTGCCATTATCAAACTGTTCGATATGGGTTTGAAAATCGAGTAATAATTTAGGTTGGCGATCTGGCGGACGCTTTTTACCATCCTCTGCACGTTTGATCATATAAGGAAAATTAAACCGCACTACTTGAATATTATGTGCCGCTAACCCCTGTGCAACCGTTGTCATGAAGGCATGATCCATTCCAGCACCTGCACCATGAGCAAATAAAAATGTCGCTATAGCATGTTCAGCATCAGGGCCATCAAGTAGATATTCACACTTCTTCAATGACATCAGGCATATCCTCTTGCTCTTTGCGGGCTTTATTTAAAATCCAATCGCGGAAAATTTGAATACGACCAGTGTCTGCTTGTTTTTCCTGACACACAAAATAAAATGCATTTTTACTCACCAGAATTTCATCAAACGGACACACTAATCGTCCTGCTTCTAATTCCGGTTGCGCCAATACATTATTTCCTAATGCAATACCTTGGCCGTGAGCTGCTGCTTGCAATACCATGGTCGAATGACTAAATATCGGCCCTTGGTTAACATTAACGTCTTTCACATCATAATGACGCACATAGTTCTTCCACTCTTTACGAGAAGTATCATGTAAAAGTGTGTGTAGTTTTAAATCATCGATAGTACGTAATGGTTTGCTACCAACTAATAACATCGGTGAGCATACTGGCATCATAAATTCTTGATACAGTTTATCCGCACGTAACCCCGACCAATTACCTCTACCGTAATAAATTGCTACATCAACATCATCAGTTAATGAACCTTCGTCAAGATCAACCGCTTTTATACGGACGTCTATTTCAGGGTGTTGCTCATTAAAATCGGTTAATCTTGGCACTAGCCATTGAATAGCAAAACTAGGAGGTAAACTAATGGTTAATGCACCTTTAGAGCCTCTTTCTAAGACCTTATCAGTCGCATCTGAAATGGATGAAAAGATATCTTTAATATCAAGAAAATAGCTTTGCCCTTCTTCAGTTAGCAGCAATGAACGATTGCGACGACGGAATAACTTTAACCCTAAAAATTCCTCTAAGGCTTTAATTTGATGGCTAACTGCGGCTTGAGTAACAAACAGTTCTTCAGCTGCACGTGTGAAACTTAAATGCCTTGCGGCAGCTTCAAATACCTTCAATGAATTAAGTGGCGGTAAACGTCTTGACATACTTTTCGAGGCTCTCTAATGCATTAGTTTTTTTCATCTCAAACATTATAAATTGTCCATTGTTTAAGTGCTATATAAACCCTATCATTCGTTCCGTAGTGTCAATGAACATTTTGTGTTTTGCCCTCTGGCTAACCGCTGAATTGACATTACGATGTTGTGTTTGCATATTGTCCGGATCCTGCCGGATCGGTAGTTATCTACCTCTTTACTTCCTGTATTTTGACTTATGCGTCAAAGTAATTGTTAGCACTGCGCCCCAACGCAGTGCTATTTTTTTATTGGTTTAAAATCACCGCAACACTTGCTCTTCCACGCATTTATTAGCATCATCGATAATTCAAATTTCTGTAATGTGACTAGCTATGACCATACCATTCGATATCAAACAAATTCAAACCCAATTTCCAGCCTTGCAACATTCAGATGTCGCACCGCGAGCGGTTTATTTAGACAGCGCAGCCACGGCTCAAAAACCTGCGATTGTTATCGATACGCTAACTCATTATTACCGTGGTTATAATGCCAATGTCCATCGTGGTAGCCATAGCTTAACCGCCAATGCAACCTTCGCTTTTGAACAAGCACGTGCCACAGTGCAACACTTTATTGGTGCAGCCAGCCCAAAAGAAATCATCTGGACGCGTGGTGCAACTGAAGCTTTAAATCTTATTGCACAAACCTACGCTCGCACTCATTTACAAGCAGGAGATGAGATTTTAGTCAGTGAACTTGAACACCATGCCAATATCGTGCCTTGGCAAATGGTCGCAGAACAAACCGGCGCTAACGTCATTAAAATTCCAATGCGTCAGGATTGCACATTAGATATTGATGCTTATCTGCGTTTATTGTCGAATAAAACCAAAATTGTTGCTGTTGCTCATATCACGAATGTTACCGGTACTCGCAATCCAATTGAATCAATGATAGCAGCAGCTCACCAGTATGGTGCAGTAGTCGTTGTTGATGGAGCGCAAGGGATTGCACATGAACCTGTGGATGTGCAAGCACTTGATGCCGATTTCTATGTCTTCTCAGGGCACAAAATTTATGCGCCAGCAGGTATTGGAGCACTTTATGGTAAACAAGCACTACTTGAAGCGATGCCACCCTGGCATGGCGGTGGAAAAATGGTCGATAAAGTCTCATTTAATGGCACTAGCTATGCGGGTTTACCGGGGAAATTTGAAGCGGGTACCCCCAATGTTGCTGGTAGCTTAGCGCTTGCAGCAGCCATTGACTGGTTACAAAGTATTGACCGTCAAGGCGCAGAACAACACATTGCCGATTTACGTCAACAAGCCTTAGACGGTATTCAGGATATTGACGGGCTACGTATTATTGGCCTTCAGCCTCACGCAAGCTTATTTTCTTTTATTGTCGATGGGGTTCATCATCAAGATATAGCCACATTACTTGACCAACAGCATATTGCCCTGCGTGCTGGCCACCATTGTGCTCATCCAATGTTAGATGCGCTAGGCTTAACAGGAACATTACGAGTATCATTAGCCCTTTATAATGATCAACAAGATGTCGCGCGATTTATTGCAGCGCTACATAAAGCCTGTGATTTATTATAGTTACAGCCAAGGAAAACAACATGACCACCACTATGACGCTTCCTCAGCACCCTTTTGGCTCTGAGATCACCACCACTGATATTATTGCCCAAATGCAAATCGCAACGGGATGGGAAGATCGCTACCGTAACGTTATTCAACTTGGTAAGAAACTGCCACAACTGGATGACAGCTATAAGCAAGATCAACTTAAAATCAGCGGTTGTGAATCACAAGTGTGGTTACATCATCAAGTTGTTGATGAACACTATTACTTTATCGCTGATTCAGATGCACGTATTGTACGAGGCTTAATTACTTTAGTATTAGCCGCTTATGATGGTAAAACAGCGGCAGAAATTAACGCTTTTGATATCGATACCTACTTTGATAACTTAGGTCTAATTACCCACCTAAGCCCTTCACGCGGCAATGGTTTAAAAGCGATTGTCGAACAAATAAAACAACTTGCGCACTAATATTCCACCGGCTTAACGCCTCTTCTTGCCAGTTAGATACAAAAAAGCGGATTCCAATGATGATCCGCTTTTTTGTCTTTATTATCGTAGAGACGACATATTATTGACGATGTTTTTCAATCAATTTCTTAATAATATGCGCCACAGCAACAAAACCAAAACTTGCCGTTACAACAGTTGCAGCACCAAAACCACTGGCACAATCCATACGTTTAGGCCCTTCAGCCGTCGCTTTTATCGCACACACAGAACCATCAGCTTGGGGATATTTCAAATGCTCAGTGGAATAAACACAATCAATCCCAAATTTACGCTTAGCATTTTTAGTGAAGTTATGGTGGTGACGCAATGTTTCACGTAATTTTCTAGCCAATGGATCTTGAATCGTTTTAGTTAAATCAGTGACTTGAATTTGAGTAGGATCTGTTTGTCCACCAGCGCCACCAATGGTAATAACTTTAATTTTATTACTTTTACAATATGCCAATAATGCGGCTTTTGCTTTAAGGCTATCAATCGCATCCAATACATAATCAAATTCTTTTGATAAATACTGCGCTTGGTTTTCAGGACTAATAAAATCATCAATTAAATTAACTTTACAGTCTGGGTTAATTAATTGAATACGCGCGGCCATTACTTCAATTTTACTTTGACCAATAGTGCCAGTCAGCGCATGAATTTGACGATTGATATTAGTTACACAGACATCGTCCATATCAATTAAAGTTAGCTCACCAACACCAGATCGCGCTAACGCTTCTGCAGCCCATGAGCCAACACCACCAATACCAACCACACACACATGTGCAGCACGAAGGATTTCAACTTCACTGTTGCCATATAAACGACGAGTGCCGCCAAAACGTTGGTTATAACTATCGGATGCTGGGGTATCTAATTCACGCATACTGGTTCTACACTGCTTGAGGTGGATAAACAAAGAGTGCGTTTTTATACGCACTCTCAAAACAATTGTCCAGTCAGAGCAAAGAGATCACCGTGGCGATCTCTTTAACTATCGCTCTTATCTTGGCATTAACCACGGATCTTGAGTTGCTGTTCCTTTCAGACCTAAACGCCAAACACGACCAAAATGCTTATAGTGACCAGCATCAGTACCCGCTTTTGCCCCCATTCCATGATATAAATCCAAGTGATTTTTCTTCACAGCACCGCCAGTATCAAGTGCTAATAATAAGCGTAATACATGCTTACCTGTCCAGTTACCTTTTGCGTCTAGCTGTGGTACTTCTGCTAATAATACTGATCCCATAGGAATGTATTTACGATCAGCCGCAACAGCTGCATTGGCTAATAACGGAATACCTGCACTGCCTTTAACATCTAATGTTTTACGTGGGGAGAAAAAAACATAAGATGGATTTTGCTCTAATAGTTCACGTACTTCACTTTCACTATGGTTAGCGACCCAGTTTTGAATCGCTTGCAGTGACATCTTTGATTTAGGCACTTCACCACGGTCAATTAACACACGGCCAATACTGACGTAACGGTGGCCATTTTTACCTGCATAACCAAAATATTGCAGCTGGTTATTATCTTCAAAATGAACAAAACCGCTGCCTTGTACTTCCATCATAAATACATCAAGCATGGATTTACTGTAGCCCAGCACTAACCCTTTACCGGCTAGTGCACCATCATAGATTTGTTCACGTGAAGGACAGCGGCCTTTACACGTTGGCATTGCATAAATTGGGTAACGGAAAACACTGGTTGGTTTATGGCGTAATTCAATCACTGGCGAATAATAGCCCGTAAACATCACATTGCCTTCACCATTAGCACCACCCATTTGTGCGGCCTGAATGCCATATTTAGCTAATGTGCTTGGGTTACCACTATGCTTAGCCCAATTTTCTACTTGGTTATACAGTGGCTCAAATTTACGCGCCATTGACGATGAACGCGAAGTTACCATTTTAGCTTGTGGAGCAAACGTACTGTAATCATGTGCTTTAGTTGATTCAACCTGTGAAACTTTATTTAACACATGATCAAAATGCTGACCTAAATATTGATGTGCTAACGGATTACCAGCTGTCGCTAAGCTCGGTTTTTCCGTTGTTGTACTCTCTGGAGATGAACACCCCACCAAGCTAAAAAGAATCATTGCAACTGTTGCTTTACGTAACACGATAGATAAGCCTATAAAAGTTTTATAAAAATGTAAAAGTGATAACTCGCTTACTTTCATAAAAGCAGTAAACGGATGCCAATACTAACAAACACCATCTAAAAATAAGTAATTATTTAAAAGAATCTACAGACAAATGACATAACGCTATCAAAAGATCTAAGACTAAGAGTGGCGAACAAAAGTTCCATTGAAAGAATGAAATATACTGTAAGCGTTAAACTCCCGTCCAATAACATCGTAATTATCATCTAATAAATGCTTGTTCTTCATATAAATAAAATAGTGACTACGCTTTTAAAAATGCCCTTCACAACCAAACTACAACTCACATAATAAGCGATTACACATAAATCCCCGTAATAGCTGATATGAATATTTAAGCACAGAGAATGATTATTACTAATTTCGGAAAAATCACATTTAAATGCTGCGCAAACCACATAATTGATTTAATTTATTGGTTATAAATTAAACATTGATATGGATATCGCTTGTGAATACACGTAAGACCCCTTTAGTGAAAGGATTTCGTCAGTCAGCCCCTTACTTAAATGCCCACGTAGGAAAAACCATGGTGATCATGGTTGGGGGTGAAGCCATTGCTGATCCCAACTTTGCCAACATAGTTAACGATATAGCATTACTACACAGTTTAGGTATTCATATTGTAATGGTGTATGGCGCTCGACCACAAATAACCACCCTCTTAGAGCAGCAACATTATGATAGTCCTTATCACAAAGGGATCAGAATCACTGATGCACACAGTCTAGAGATAGCGAAACAGGCCGCTGGGCAACTTCAACTGGATATCACCGCTCGCTTTTCAATGGGTCTCAATAATACCCCGATGGCGGGATCTCAAATCAATGTTATCAGTGGTAACTTCATTATTGCGCAACCACTGGGAATCGATGACGGCATTGATTTTTGTCATAGTGGTAAAATACGCCGAATCAATAACAACGCCATAACCAGCCAATTAGAACAAGGATCGATTGTATTACTTGGCCCTATCGCCAGTTCGGTCACCGGTGAATGTTTTAACCTCACCTCAGAAGAAATTGCCACTCAGGTAGCGATTCGATTACGGGCTGATAAATTAATTGGCTTTTGTTCAGAGCAAGGGGTTATTGATAACAACAATGACATTATTTCAGAGTTATTACCGCATGACGCAGAACAGGTATTACAACAACTGATCGATCATGATGAACAACAATCAGGTACAGGTCGCTTTCTTCGAGGTGCAATTACTGCTTGTCATGCTGGCGTACCTCGCAGCCACTTATTGAGCTATAAACAAGATGGGGCACTCATTCAGGAACTGTTTTCACTTGACGGAATTGGCACTCAGATTGTGATGTCAAACGCAGAGAAAATACGTCGCGCTAACATTAATGATATTGGTGGAATTCTAGATTTGATTCAACCATTAGAAGCTGAAGGCATTTTAGTTCGCCGTTCTCGTGAACAACTAGAACGTGAAATTACCCTTTTTACCGTCATTGAACTTGATAATCTTATTATTGGTTGTGCCGCTCTTTACCCTTATCCTGATGAAAAAATGGCCGAAATGGCTTGTGTTGCGATTCATCCTGATTTTAGAGACGGTGACCGAGGCGTGTTATTACTCAATAAATTATGTCAACAAGCTCGCGATACTGGCATTGATAAAATATTTGTCCTTACCACCCGCAGTGTACATTGGTTTCGTGAACAAGGATTTTATGAATGCGACATCGAACAATTACCTGTAATAAAAAAAGATCTCTATAATTATCAACGTCGATCTAAAATACTCATAACAAATATAAATTAATAAACCTCAAATTTGTAACAAAGTGTTAATTCACTATTCAGTAATGTGTGGTAGTTTTAAAGTTGGTCACCTAAATGTAACAACAATAATTACTATACATAACATACAAAAGAAAGGTTAAATAATTTCTTATGATGAGTTTATTATTTCTACTTGTACTCGTTGCAATGCTCTGCGCGTTTACAGGAAAAAAAAGTGCCAGTTATATTATTTTCGCTATCACTGTTGTTTTGGGACTGTATTGGTTCCATCACCATGCAACAGATCCCTTGTCTATTTTACTTTAAGGGGGATGCATGAATAATAAAAATGTTGCACTACTCAATACGTTAGGCCTATTAGGAATCACCTTCGTTTTATTAATGGGATCTGTACTTCAAGTTGTACTCAATGAATTACCGTGTCCCCTATGTTTATTACAACGCTTAGGCTTCATGATGGTGATGTTTGGTTTTATGCTTAACGTCATTTATGGGCCCCAACAACGCCACTATGGCGTATTAATCATCGGCGCACTCTTTGGTGCTGCGACAGCATTACGTCAAGTGTCATTACACGTCATTCCAGGCACACCAGGATTTGGTAGTCCGATATTTGGTATTCATTATTATACTTGGGCATTTATTATCTTTTGTCTTACCATCGTAGGTGTTGCTGTATTACAGCTATTATGGAATAAAAGCTGGAATAACACTGATTATAAAATGAGTAGGTTTGGTAAGTTTGTATGCTTACTGGCTATTTTTGCTGTTGTCGTTAACGTGGCATCGACATTTATTGAATGTGGTCCTTACCAATGTCCAGATAACCCTGTTAGCTATTGGTTATTTAATTAACTAATATAAAAACACACTTACCAACGCCAGCTTATGTCTCAATATGCTGGCGTTTTTTATTATTTTATTTTTACTTTAAATATAAGTCTGTTACCAACAAATACGCATAAGGTATACTACAATAACTGTATTTTTATTCAAAAAAGGGCTATTAATATTCATGCTGTGTATTTTTGTGTTCTGTCTCATATTAATAACAATGTTAACTGCACTTAAAGGCAAAAGAAAACTGAGTTATGCCATGTTTGCACTAACATTCATTGCTGGCTCTATTTTGCTAAAGCATCACATTGTATACACTCTGCCGATCTCAATTTAAGTATTCTATGAACAATCAACTTATTAATCGACTCAATATTTTAGGTTTACTTGGGATCACCGCTATTCTTGCAATGGGCTCAATTATTCAATTAGTCTTTCATGAATTACCGTGCCCTTTATGTCTGTTACAACGCATAGGGTTTATGATGGTGATGTTTGGCTTTATGCTGAATATTCGTTTTGGTCCTCAACAGCCCCATTACGGTATTATTTTATTGGGTGCATTATTTGGTGCAATAGCAGCACTACGTCAAGTGTCACTCCACTTATTGCCAAATGATCCTGGCTATGGAAGCCCCTTACTCGGTATGCATTATTACACATGGGCTTTTGTTATTTTTGTTATGACAATTGTCGGGGTAGCCGTATTGTTATGTCTTTGGCGACAAGAAAAAAACACCGCCAATCACCGTATTAAGAATATCGGTAAATTAGCCTGTTATCTCGCAGTCATTGTCGTATTAATTAATATTGTCTCAACCTTCATTATGACCGGACCACATGTTACCCCAGCCGATCCTCATAGTTATTGGTTGTTGGATCAATTCAAAAAATAATGTCACGCTAAAAAATACAATGCCAGCATTAATACTGGCATTGTTCGCTCAAAGATAACCAATAACATTACACTAATAATTGTGCTAACCCACTGGCACGTTCAGTTCGAACTTGGACACTTTTAGTAATAATGTCCATTGGTGCGTACAGGTACAAACGCGACTTGGCACGGGTAATACCGGTATAAATTAATTCACGGGTTAAAATAGGTGTGTACTCCGCAGGTAACACCATTAACGTATCATCAAATTCCGATCCTTGTGATTTATGGATCGTCATCGCATACACCACTTCATGTTCAGGAATACGACTCGGTAAAATACCTCGAATAGTACCGTCAGGCATTTCAAAATAAACCCGTAATCGACGTCGTCCACTATCAGGATCTATTTCTGGCTCTAGCATCGTCATGCCAATGTCACCGTTGAATAATCCTAATGCGTGATCATTACGGGTGATCATAATCGGACGACCGACATACCATGTTTCATCATTAGGTGAAATTCGACCTCGATGGGTCAATTCTTTTTCAATCCGTTGATTTAAACCGACCACACCAAAGTCACCTTCACGTAAGGCACATAACAATCTGACATTCGCAAAGGCTTTTAATACTTCAGCGGGTGTTTTATCGCTTTTTATTGCATCAAGATAATCAAGATAAAACGTCACTACTTGATTAATCATAGCAACGTACGTTTCACCACCTAATGGATAATGGTGAATATCTTTAAACCCTTGTTGCCAAACTTTATTTACTAGTGCTGGTTTACCTTGATTTATCGCTTTAGCTAACTGACCAATACCAGATAATGCATGGAAACGGTAACTCTTTTGTAGCATGCACAAACAGTCTGTCACCACACTTAAACCAATATTATTTGAGTGTAGATCAAATCCTGTTAGCTGACTTAATAGCAATCCTTGCTGGGCACTGTAGCCTTGGGTTGAAAAAGAACAGATATCGCCTAACACTGCTCCCGCTTCAACAGAGGCTAATTGATCTCGGTCACCCAATAAAATTAATTTAGCCCCTTGTGGCATCGCGTCTAATAATCGCGCCATCATCGGTAAATCGACCATAGAAGCTTCATCAACAACCAGCACATCAAGGTGCAACGGGTTATCTTTATGATGCCTAAACTCAACCCGATTTGGGATCGAACCCAGTAAACGGTGTAATGTACTTGATTGAGTTGGGATTAAATCTTTAATCGCCTGTGGTACAGCCAATGATTTGATGGCCGAACCAATCGATTCCGTTAATCGGGCTGCGGCTTTACCTGTCGGTGCCACCAACATAATATTCGGTTTATGTTCACCATTAGCTTGCATCACTAACGCCGCCAATAATTTAGCTACAGTGGTAGTTTTACCTGTACCCGGCCCGCCAGAGATCACTGCAAACTGACGCGTTAATGCCATTGCTGCAGCCACTTTTTGCCAATTTAAGCAGCTCGTCGTTGGCACTAAACTGTCTAATGGCTGTAAATCTGTTATTTGCTGCGCTTGTTGTAATACGCTATCAATCGCCATCCAATCAAGCTGCAGTGGCTTGACAATATTCAAAAAATCACAGGTTAGTTGTTGGCGTTGCTGGCTATCAGTGACACCTTGCAAAGCGTGATATAAATGACCATAACTTGGCTGAAATAAATCATTTAACGCTTGATGCATCAGGCTCAGTTGTTGGCCTTGCCACTGCGTATCATCGCTTACTTGACCTTGATTAGTCGCCATTTCCACTATCCGTGTTGCAACCGTTTGTTCAAATTGCCAATAACGATTAAGGTATAAACGACCATGATCAAACACCAAAGGACTCGCTTGTAAGCCTTGTGATTGAACATTCGCTACCACATCAAATTGCGCTAATAATGACGCCCATTGGGTTAATTCAGGTAAGCCATCAACTAACGCTACCGATAATCGGCTGGATAAACCAAATAAGTGCTGCTCGCGCAATTGATCTAATTGAATACACACATGGCCTTTACCTAATTCATAACTCACTAACGCAGCCATTAGTGCCGCCAAATCCTGTTGCGATTGCGGACTGTGTAACGCCACAAATTTAGCAAACTGATAATCAAGCTGCCGTAATCCACCCTGTTGAGTGAGCTTTTGTAAACGCTTAAGCATGCGGTAGCGCTCCTTTCATCAATAAATCCAAATCATCAAGTAATTGTTCACTTGGGCGCGCATAAAAAACACCACTGTCACTCCCCGCCTGAATACCGCGTAAAAACAAGTAATACACCCCACCAAAATGGGTCTCATAGCTGTAATTAGGTATACGACTGCGCAGAAAACGTTGCAATGCCAACGCATAGATTTGATATTGCAAATCATAACGGTGTTCACGCATCGCGGTTTTCAATTGCTCACCTCGATACACTTGTGGATCATCACCTAAATAATTTGATTTCCAGTCTAAAACGTAATATTTACCTTGATGCTCAAACACTAAATCGATAAAACCTTTTAGCATCCCACTCACGGTTGCAAAGCCTAACTCTCCGGCTTTAGCTGATAGCGGATCATGTTTTGCAATGATCTTATTAAGTGCCACTGCTTGTAGAATCTCAATCGGCAATAAAAATTCCATTTCCGTTAATCGTTGCGACGCTGTTTTATCCGCCAACCGCAACGTATCACCATCAAGCGCACAAGTTAATACATCCTGAATTAACTGCTGCAACACAGGTAACCACGCTAATTCATAATTTTCTAGTTGCAGTAATTCGGTTAGTTTCGCGACCGTTTCAGGACAATCAACCGCAGCAGTAAAGTCAATTTCTTCAAACACAGTATGTAAAAAAGTACCGGGGCGCGCACCACGTGGAAAAGTATAAATAGAATATTGCGGCTCTAATTCTAACTCGCCATCATCACTCTCTTCGGTGACATTTTGCACCGAATCAATATCAAATCCAGGCAAATCTAAGCTACTATCATGGGCGGTTTGATGGCCTTGTTTGACTAAATTAGAATAACTGGTCATCCACCAATTACGTTCCAATGAGGTTGAAAATGGGCGTTTAATCAAGGCCTCAGTTACTTCATCTTGAGGTTGCCATTGAACATCAGCAAGCTGTGGCGGCTCAGCGACCGTAATTGCAATTTGGGCTTCACAGAGCTTAGCTAAGGCTAATTCAAGTGCTGCCACACCACCAGCTTGGCCATTCTGCACTAAATGCCCCATTGCCGAGCGATGCAACCCCGTTGGTTCTTTGGTGCTACGACCATTACGAATTGGTGCCATACCGACATAACACCCATAAACTGCACGGGTTAATGCCACATAAATTAGGCGTAGATCTTCAGCTAATCGTTCTTGATCAGCTTTTTCTATTGCTGGCGCTTGTTTCGCAATATCGAGTACCGTGATGTTATCCACTTCATCGTGATATTTAACTTCGCCTTTGCTATCAACTTCACGGTAACTGCACACAAACGGCATAAAGACTAAGTCGTATTCCAAACCTTTTGATTTGTGAATGGTAACAATCTGCACCAAATTACGTTCTGATTCTAACCGCATCACTTGATCATCAGCATTACCGTTTGGTTCTGCTACATGTTCAGCTAGCCAGCGCAATAGAGCATAATCACTGTCTAGCGTCTGACTTGCCTGTTGCAATAACTCACCAATATGCAGCAAATCAGTCAATTTACGTTCACCGCCATCTTCGGCTAATAAGCGCTCCGCAATTTGATTTTTCGCCATCACACTGCGCAACATTGGCATTACACCGCGTTTTTGCCACTGCTGACGATATTGCTTAAAACTATTAACCGCAATTTCCCATTCATTCTCATCATTATTGAGTTGATCGAGTTCAATCGCAGTACGTGCAAATAATCCTGAAGCCAATGCTGCACGTAATATACGATCATCTTCAGGGGTTAATACCGCTTGCAATAACCGTTGAATATCGGCTGCTTCTGAGGTTGAAAAAACACTATCACGGTTAGACAAATAAACACTGGCAATGCCTTGTTTGGATAATGCTTCACGCACTAAGTGCCCTTCAGTACCAGTACGTACTAATACCGCAATATTACCCGCAGCAATCGCATGTTGCTGTTCACCATCTAAAAAGTACGCTTGGTGCTGTTGTGATTGAGTCAGAATATGTTGAATTTGTGCCGCTGTAGCTGCGGCCATTGTCGCTTGATAATTACCTTTAGTTATTGGCTTACCGTCAGGGCTATCTTGTAACCAAAACGTCAATGCATGTTGTGCTTCACCATTTAACCACCAGCTACGTTGAGCCGCTTTAGGACTATGATCAACCGCTAAGAATTCAATATCTTGATCATAAATAAACGGACTATCTGGCTGTTGAAACACGCTATTAACCGCAGCAATCATATTGGCTGTCGAGCGCCAGTTAGTCGCTAATGTATAGTGATCAGTAACTTGGCGACGGGCTTGAATATACGTGAAAATATCGGCGCCACGAAAGGCATAAATTGCCTGCTTAGGATCACCGATCATAAACAAACCACATTCAGGATGATGGCGGTAAACATCACTAAAAATACCGTATTGCAATGGATCGGTATCTTGGAATTCATCAATCATCGCCACCGGATATTGGGCTCGAATTTTACTCGCGAGTAGATCATCAACATCATTATCAATTGCAGCGCCTAACTGCGTCAGCAAGTCATCAAATGATAACCACCCTTTACGCGCTTTAGCGTCAGCCAATAATTGACGACAATGCTCAATTGCATGGGCTAATAGTGGCTCACGCAAGTTAGCTGGATTATCTAACAGTTCAGCAATAACATTAAAAACCGCATGCTCAGGCGCATCACCTTTGGCCGTTTTTTCAATTAATGTCTGCTGATGGAAGCGAATCAAATTATCAGGCAGTTCATAACCAACAGTAGATTGCGCAGCCCATGCACTGACTTGCTCAATCCAATTGGGTAAACTTTTTTTGGTATAACTGCGTTTATTGATACCAGAATTAGCAATTAAAGCTTCAATATCTGCTTGATGCTGACGCCACAACGCTTTTACTTCATCAATCCGCACAATATTTTGCTGGTGTAATTGTTCTAACGATTCAGTCATCGCCACCACGGATAATCGCACTGGCGCACCAGTTAAACTATTGCCAATTTCTTTTAATAATTTAGTTGGTGCAGACCAAATTTCACGAACCTCATGCGCCAGAGGTGGCGGCAAGTGATAAAAATTACTACGCCAATAATCTGCAACCACCAACTTTTTTAATTGGCTTTCATCAGTCACAAATTCATTATTAAATCGACTGCCTGATTCAAACGCATTTTGAGTCAGCATTCGTTGACAAAAACCATGGATAGTATAAATCGCGGCTTCATCCATCTGCCGTTCGGCTTGTAAGAGTAGGGTTGCGGCTAATTTATGATCTGGATATTCATTTAATAACGGCGCAATAACAGGATCGTGGCTAACACCACGACTAAACGCTAACCGCGCATCATGAATACGGGCACGAATACGATCACGTAATTCTGCCGTCGCCGCTTCTGTGAAAGTTACCACCAAAATTTGATCTACGGTCAATTGCTGTTGATGACGCGTCGCCTCACTACCATGCGCTAACAATAACCGTAAATACAAACTTGCGATGGTAAAGGTCTTACCGGTGCCTGCTGATGCTTCGATCAAACGCGTACCATGCAATGGAAACGTCATTGGTTGCAGAATATTCGTTAGTACGTCATCCGTTGTTAGTACTTCAGTCGCCATTATGTTACTCATCCCATGGTTGCTATATGTAACAACAGCACTAGCCTGATAGTTTTCAATTTCAGTAATTTGGCTCGTTATTATGTGACCCAACACTTATAAGTAAATATTGGCACCTAATATTCTGTTGTGTTCCTATATTGTGAGAACTTACTCACGGTTTATACGACGGTGGTTAGTTAGTATCAGCGCCAGAAACTTGGTCACCTCTGGACCTGTGGCCGCACAGCGAACACCCTACAACTAACAATGATTTGCTGGCGGCCACACTACTTCACTACCGCATTATTCTGGCTTAATTTCTTTACTGTTCACCACCACAGCTTGTAACACCAATGCCGCTAATTGATTCGCTTCTTGTGCCACATCATCATTCCACTGCGGCCATACTCGCTGAATATAATCATCACTACCTTCCCCTGCAAACAAGTAACCATCGTTAAAACATTCAGCCATTTTTGTCAGGGCTTTTTGTTCGGTTTCTTCATCACTCTTCCAACTACCATCACGGCCAATATGGGCTTGTATGGCTACCATCGCAGTTTTAGGAAAATAGGCTAACGGTTGATTTAAACCTTGGTAATACAGTTCAATCAACTGCTGTAAATAAGCTAGCGCTTGTTGCGGTTCAATAATTTGTAATTCAAACTGCTTATCAGTACCAATGATATGGGTAACCTGTTGAGTTTCAGGCACCGATATAGCCAAACATAAATGATCAAGCCAAGCCGTTAGCAGATCTTGTGGGCGAATTTTGCCAGTACGGTAACGTAAAAGACCTGACTGATAACGCTGCTTGAGCCAGCCTTGTAAAACAACATTATGCTGAGCTACCGGCACCGTGATCGCCACTTCTTGATCCGCTAATGGTGCATGAATTAATGGCTCAATCACATCAGTTAAATTCGCCACCGCTTGGCGACTAGCCGCTAAATCAAGATCACCAAATGCCGCCACTGGTAAAGTACCCGCAGCCCGTTGTTCAGCGGCAAACTGATGATAAATGACATCAAGATCATCATTTTTTAACTTGGCATCTAATAATAATTCCAATAACTGATCGCGAATTAAATAGCTTTCCAACCCGTTAAGAACAAACGGCTCATCATCTTCTAATAACCCCATTGGCGCTTCAAAATACACTTTAAGACGACGGTTAAAGAAATAACGTACTGGTAAACGCCAAAAACGTTGTAATTCTGCTAACTCTAGAACTAAAACCTGATCATCAGCCATCGGTTCAGCAACTAACGCATCAAGTTGAAATGGCGCACTTGCTTGCCCATCACGGTTAGCCGCAGGTAACCATTCAATCGCAAAACTGGCGTGATCGCCAATAAACGCACTGGGGCTAAACGGCACTAACGGGTGATGTTGAATTAACTGTTGTTTGATATTGTTTGCAGAGACATCTACCGCTAACGGTTGATCGCCCGCGCAGCAATAGCCTTGCTGACAATACTCCACCAGCTCACTGACTAACACTGATGGTACTTTTGGGGCATTGTCTTGAATCGAACGTCCAACATAGCTGATATATAATGTTTGTTGAGCGGATAACAAGGCTTCTAAAAATAAGTAACGGTCATCATCTCGACGAGAACGATCTCCAGCCTTAGTGCGGCCATTCATAAGATCAAACCCTTCAGGAGCTATATTACGCGGGTAAGCCCCATCGTTCATTCCTAATAAACACACCACATTAAAAGGAATTGAGCGCATTGGCATCAGGGTACAGAAATTAACTTGTCCAGCTAAGAAACGTTGACTAACGCGCTCACCAGAGAGCTTATCTTGCAAGTATTGTGTCAATACCGCTGGCGTGATTTGCCCTTGATAACCCGCATCTTGCAATTGCTGATGCAACCGCTGCAAGTTATCGCGAATCGATTTTAAAATTAACTCACCTTCCAGCTCAACTACAAAAAAATCATCCAGTAGCTGATGTAATAACTCCGCCCATTGATTAACGGTTTGTGCTTGTGCCAACGCGTAACGATATTCAATTAAGCTATCGATGAATCCCGCTAATTGTCCTGCTAATTCAGCATCTAACCCTTGTACTTGTTCATAAGCAGAGATCCCTGCAAACAGCCCAGTATCATGTGGCATTGCATAACCTAACAGCATTCGCTGAATACCAAATAGCCATGTATTTTGCAGCTGTTCAGGTAAATCAAATTGACTGGCTGTGTGTTGATCAAGCCCCCATCGAATACCTGCTTCTTCAATCCATTGTTTGATTTTTTCAAAGCTAATACTATCAAAACCAAACTTTTCCATCACCGCTGGTACTTCTAACAGTTCTAATAATTCAGAGGCATGACAGCGGCTATCAGGTAAGGTAAGTAAACGTAAAAATGCCAATAAAATAGGATTTTCTTGCTCTGCCGTACGGTCAGAAATAGAGAAAGGAATGTAACGATTACCCGGCGCATTACCAAATACCGATTGAATTGCGGCACTGTAAGCATTGATATCAGCCACCATCACAATCACATCACGCGGCTTTAGGGTTGGATTGGCTTCAAACATCGCTAGCAATTTATCATGCAGTACTTCCACTTCACGCATTGGGCTATGACAAGCGTGAATGGTAATAGACTGATCATCAGTAGCAATCGGGAATTTGTGCTCGCTGGAATCGAGTTGGGTATCGTCTTGACGATCTTGAAGGTTTAAAATATCTGCTTGAATAGCATGTAACAACGTATTTGCTTCAATATCAACAAAACCTGCGTCGACTTCATTGACTTCCATTGCCGATAACAAATAAATATTATCTCGCCCAAGTTTCCCCATAGATGCTAATAAGCTATTACCAACAACATCATTGTGCATGTCATCGTCATAATTATTTTGATCGTTGTCTTTAAGCACTGACAATAACGCCTCAACATCATCAGCAGTGGCGAGGTTTTGTAGCTGTACTCGTTGTCTCGCAGCTAAACGTGCCAGATGTTTACGATCGCGAATATCACCCCAATAATATTTACACGGGTTAGTAAACATTAAATGAACATCAATATGTTCACCAATAGCAGCTAACGCATCGAGATAACGTGGTGGTAAGGAAGAAATACCAAACACAAACAATCGTTGCGGTAATCCCGCCGCCAGTAATGCCGCCTTACCTTCATTACCAGAATAATTGTTCAGCGTTTCAATAAAGTGATCGTACAAATTAGCACGATGATACGGTGATTGTTCTAAGGCTAAGGTTTGATCGTAAAGCGCTTGCCATAAGATCGGTTGCCACGGGTGCTCATCATTAAGCTCTGTGACGGTTTCGCCCGCTTCCCATTGCTGGATCCATTCGGGGCGATACACTAAATATTGGTCAAAAATATCAGCTATTTTTTCAGACAGTTGGTAACACTTTAGCGAGTCATTATCGTTTTCTAAATAACGCTGTAATGGTTCAAATTCAGGTTGATCAAATTGTTGTGGCAATACCTGCATTAATTTCCATGTCATCGCTTCTTTATTAAATGCACTTCGCTCGGGCACATCAGCCAAAACTTGAGTAAACATTTTCCAAATAAAAGTCGCAGGTAATGGAAATTCTATATTTGCCGCCACCCCAAACGAGGTCGCTAATTCCATTTTTAACCATTGTGACATACCTGGACTTTGTACCAGAATTTGCTCTTTTTCAAACGGATTCGCTAACGGCTGTAAGCGGATCAATTCAACGAGTAATGATTTAAGCAGATCAAGCTGATTTGAATGATAGACAGTGAACACGCAGATATTCCACAGCAGAAAAATAGATAACCAAATTGTCTACCATCACTGAGATACTGTAAATAAATACAGCTTAAAAACGCCAAAAAGCACCACAATTAATATCAATACGTTGTATAAACACCAATAAAAAAGCCCAGCCAAATTGACTGGGCAACACACTCAACATTTATGGGTACAACAACACATTCGTGAAATTACTGCACCATTGCTATCAAATGTTGTGTGGACAGATTTCACTGCGTTGGAATAATCGACTCACTGGTCGATAAAAAGCTAAATAGCGAATGGCTACATAACCAATAATGATACTTGCAACATATAATTCAATTGTAGCTAAACCATGAACTTGAGCTACATAGTGAGCATCAAAGCCATAACTCTTCATCCAAGCAGCGGTTTTAAATAAGGCCGTCGCACCAATCGCCATAGGGAAAGTAAAGGCGGCATAACCTGGGCTAAAGTCTAAGCGTAATAATCGGAAAAAGGCTAAGTAGATCACCGCAGTCATTAGCACCGCAATACCACCTAACATCGCCACGATCACTGGTGACGGTGTAGCGGTAATTGTTAGGTAACCCGCCAAAGATAGACTTGCAGGCGCTGCCATAATCGCAATGGTTGGTTTAGCGCCATCAGGCACTTCATCACGGAACATAAATCGGTAGATCATCATTGGTAACATCACAGCATAAGCAAGCATACCAAACATCAATAATACATAGGCAAGTGGGTGTAATGCTGCCACACCAGGAAATGACACATCAGCAACAATAATACCAATCGGCGGCACGAACCAACTCGGTACCATATGGTGTAAATGGAAATCACGCGCACGGTGAAAAAGGAATAATGCTAAGAAAATAACATGTAATCCAACCGCAAATAGCCAAATATATACACCAACAGTGATCGAGCCATAAACACTGACGGCTTTTGATACCACCATTAATGCCATCGCAAATGTGGGTACGACACTACCAACAACGTGATGAGATAAATCACCCCACAATAGTTTTGGATGCACTAAAAATTTAGCCATTAAAATGAGTAGCATCCCTGCGGCAATCACCGCGCCGGTAATCTGTCCATAACCATGAAGTTGGGCACCATTTTCCCAACACCATAAAATACTGCCAATACCTAATGCTAACCCAGCCATTGGTGTTGGCGCACCAGCGAGTTTTCGTTTTGTTGCTGCAATCATATTTTTACTCCGCTTGAATGATAGCAATAGCGAATTATTGTTTTGTTGCTTGCAGTATACCCGTTTACCAATGTTTATAATAATTGAATATATTTAAAACAGTGTTAAGATTGATTTAACAATAAGACGGGCATGATTCGCCTTACGTCTTTTAATGAGGTAATGATGAATATAGCGTTAAAACAACTCAAAGTTTTTGTGACTGTAGCGCAAGAAAAAACAATTACCGCCGCTGCAGAAAAATTATTTTTATCAAAGCCTGCTGTTAGTATGGCGCTCTCTGAATTGGAAAAACAGTTAGATCATAAACTGTTTGATCGCAACAACAATCGTTTAATAATCAATGAACAAGGAAAACGACTATTACCTCTTGCTGATGAACTTTTAGCTCGTTCAAATGCGATTGAAAATTTATTTGATCAAGCGGGTCCATTAACTGGTCAATTAAAAGTAGGATCAAGTGATACCGTAGGTAATCAAGTAACCCCCTTTTTATTACGCGATTTTAGACTTGAAACCCAACATCGAGATCAAACATTATTTATCTCAAACACCGCTCAAATCTGTCATAAGCTGACAGAATTTGAATTAGATGTGGGTTTAGTTGAAGGCAAAGTACAACACTCAGATCTTGTTGTTCAACCGTGGCTCAGTGATCAAATGGTGATTGCCTGTCACCCACAACATCCATTAACACAGATTGAAAATTTACAGCTATCAGATCTCGAAAATTCAGAATGGGTATTAAGAGAGATAGGATCAGGCACGCGTGAATTTTTTCTAAATCGTATTTCACCACGACTAGATAAATGGACCACGTCATTTGAATTAAATACTACTGAAGCTATCATCAATTGCGTCAGTGCCGATTTAGGTATTACCTGTATCTCTCAACGAGCAATAATACATGCGGTTGAAGAACAACGCGTCGCCATACTAACGATCCCCCTTGATATGAGCCGTCAATATTGGATGCTGTATCATCAAGAAAAATATCAAAGCCCATTATTAAAGCTATTTTTGACATTTTGCCAACAGTGGCAATTTGATTAAACGCGATTATCACCCACACTAAAAGCAATAATTTGGCTGATCTGCGTTAATGATCGGCCTGATTGTTGTTGCCAATGATTAAATGCATTCTGCGCTGCGCGTAATGATTTTAACGTATCACGGCCGCCATCAATAATATCAGTATGACGTAAATAAGCTTCCACATCTTGGGTAAATAAAAAACTATCTTTACCCAAACCACGCAAACTATACGCCCCAGTCTTACCGCCTAAACGACAACCATTTTTCTTTAAATATAGCCATAATCCAACAATGTCCTGCTCAGGCCAATCGGCAACCATGGTAGAAAATGAACCATATTCCAATGCCGCCCGATGGATCATATTGGCATTTTCAGGGATCGTCATGACCTTTTTTAAATCTCGAATAATAGAAGCATCTTGGGCTTTTCGCTCCCACATTTCAGTTGGCATCAAGCCCATTTTTTCAATATCAAACTCAAAAAATGCTTGCTCAAAGGCAGGCCACTTATTACGCACAACTTGCCAACGAATACCACACTGAAACACTTTTTGCGTAAATTCAGCTAACCAACGGTGATCAGGAATTAATTTTAATTGCTCATTATTCAATGGGGTTGTTAATAATTGTTCTAAATTTAATTCACCGCCCTTTCTTTCAGCAGCACGATGATAAATCTGGTTAAATTTTTCTCGAGTCATCACATTCACACGCTTAGCACTAGACTCACTCACCATACTACTGTATAAGCGACCAGTAAATAAATTTTAGGAGAGGATGACCATGGCAGTTATCGTCAAATATGTAGTAGAGCGCAACGGGGAAGAAAAGATGACTTTTACCTCTAAATCCGAAGCCGACGCATATGACAAAATGCTTGATATGGCAGATGATATGTTTGCTTTATTAAGTGAAAGTGACTTATTTGAAGATGAAGCAAAACAAGAAGAACTATCTATGTTCTTAGCGCAAAAGCGTGAACAAGTCTTGGTTGCTTTAGGCGCAAAAAAAGCCAAACCAGCACCAAAAGCAAAAGCTGTAAAACCTGAAGTTGTTGCCGATGAGCAGCAGCAAGACGCCGCATAATTTTTCGATTATTCAGTTTGTCGTCGAAAGCCTCCTAATGGAGGTTTTTTTTATTCTTTATATTCTCCCCCCCACTTGTCACTTTTCTCTGCGTCATTGTGAACAAATAAAAGTTTCAAAATGAATTGTATTATGTCCGTTTTTCGTCAATAAACTATCATTTTGCTCTGATTATCAGTTCAGCTCTTCTTTATTTTTGTAACTGTCTTTATGATAGATAAATTAGCGGTAAATCATCGATTAACTCAATAGGCAATCACTGACTTTAGTTATTGATGATCGCATTATTTTAATTACCGCATCGTATTATTTTATTTGAAATGGAGAACAGGTAATCATGTCTAGCTTTTCACTTGCCCTAGGTACTGCAACTAAAAACCGAGATGGAAAAATTATAGAAGCGTTTTTCCCTACCCCAACGCTACATCCATCTGAACAACTTGTAAAAGACATTGCAGCTATCGTAGATTATCACGGTGGTAACCAAGCGATTGAGGTTACACCTGAGCAATGTGCTGCAATTGCATCTGCCTTTGAAGATGCTAATGATGAAGTAAGCGCACAATTTGCAGCTAAAGCAACATTGTCTTCACAGCCACTGGTTATGGTTATGCTTAAAACAGACATCTCACCAGTATCTGTTGCTGAAGGTTTCTTAAAACTACAACTTATTTCTCACCGTTTAGTGAAACCACACGGTTTAGTTCTTGATGGCATCTTTGGTTTATTACACAACATTGCATGGACAAACCAAGGTCCTATCGACTTACCAGAACTTGCTGAGCGCCAAATGGATGCGCGTCTTAATGGCGAAACTATCACTGTTGATTGCGTAGATAAGTTTCCTAAAATGGTGGACTACATCGTACCAACAGGCGTACGTATTGCTGATACATCCCGTGTTCGCTTAGGTGCACATGTGGGTGAAGGCACCACTGTTATGCATGAAGGCTTCATTAACTTCAATGCTGGTACAACAGGCGTAAGCATGGTTGAAGGGCGTATTTCTGCAGGTGTTATGGTGGGTAATGGCTCTGACATCGGTGGTGGCGCTTCAATTATGGGTACACTATCAGGCGGCGGTAAAGTCGTGGTATCCATTGGTGAAAATAGCCTTTTAGGTGCCAACGCTGGCCTTGGTTTCCCTCTGGGTGATCGTTGCACTATTGAATCAGGCTTATATGTTACTGCAGGTTCAAAAGTACAAATGCTTGATGCTGACGGTAAAGCTGTTGAAACAGCCAAAGCACGCGATCTTGCAGGTAAAGCAGATCTCTTGTTCCGTCGTAACTCAATGACTGGCCAAATTGAATGTTTAACCAATAAAACAGCAATTGAACTAAACAGCGAACTGCACAGCAATAACTAATTAATGTCTGCTACTCAATGATCGCCAACGGCCGCAATGCTGCTATATATTGGTATAACAAATAGCATCGCGGCCGTTTTTAATTATGCTTCAGTCTCGAGTTGTGGCTTTTTCTTAATAATATAAATAAAGGGATTCGCAAATGAGAATTTACTTCCCTGAGTAGTTAAGCGCTTATCTCGCATCGCCACTAATACTTCTTTTTGCACTTTAACCAAAGCAAAGAAGCGCAACATCATAAAACCAATTAAAATCGGTAAAAATACTGAACCCGCCTCATTTGACTGCAAAATAAAACTGATCGCCATCCAACCCACAATCATCGCGACTAATAAATAAAACGACGCGGTTTTCAATTCAATTCTAACTTCTGAGTCCGTTTCATTACGCTGGAAAAAAAATTTCACTGGTTGTCTCATCTAATATTAAATATACATTTGATTATTATGTAATTAGCAAAGAATAACATCACAATTTAAATCTTTATTTGCTAGTTCTATCACAAAATAACAACGCATCGGCATCAAAAAAATAAGATGTCACATTTCAATTTTACACAGTGACAACAACTTATAAAGTAGTAATTTATAAATCGATGATAACCATTGAACTGCATAACTAGTTATCATGTGAGCATAATCACTGAGTCATAGCCTACGATTTTAATTTTAACCATAGACTTCTCTACAGTGTTCTGTTTGTAATAATACATTCAAGGATATTTAAGATGAAAACTTATGAAAGTAATTGGAACTCAGATAATCAAATAAAAGATGATGCAAGTAATTGGGCAAAATATCGTAAAGAAATGATCAGTGCTTTTCCAGCCTATCAAAAAGAAACACCTGATCCATTAGCGGCTGCAATTGATAAAGCGGTTAAAGCGATTGATCAACTCCGTCCAGAAGCAGAAGGTCCAGCTTATTTAGGCAAAAATCCTGAATTAACCATTGATTTTGATCATGTTAAACATATCAGCATGCCAGCCAAAATGAGTTCTGCTGATAAGGTTATTGATGATACTGTTGAATTATTTGAGGGTTTACCAAACTGGGGTCATCCTCTAACAATGTGCAATGTTATACCTCAAGCTAATACAGCTTCTATCATTGCAGCTGTTTTATCTGAAATATACTCACCTAACATTCTTGAAGGCGAATATTCATGGAATGTACACCGTGCAGAATTAGAAAGTGCAGGTATGTTAGGTAATTTATTTGGATGGAATCCTGATACAACAGGTTGTTTATATACTTACGGTGGTTCAGGTTGTTGGACTTATCATGTGAAATACGCATTAAGCCGTGTATTACATGATTCGCGCACTAAAGGTGTACGTACAGACGCTAAAGTTATTTGTTCACAACAAGCTCACTATACCATGCTTAATAGCACTGATTGGATGGGTTTAGGGACTGACAACATTATTAAAGTCCGTACTAATATCAATACAAATGCAATGGATCTTCAACATTTAGAAGAAATTCTAAAAGACTGTAAAGAGAAAAACATTCCAGTTGCGTCTGTTGTCTGTACCATGGGTACAACTGATGCAAATGCCTTTGATCCTATAGCTCAAGTTCGTGAGTTAATGGATAAATATCCAAATGACAGCACTCAGTATGGTAAAGCATTACTTTATGCTGATGCTGTTGTATGTTGGGCATGGCTAGCCTTCCGTGAATACGATTTTGAAAAAAATCCACTTGAATTTTCTGCAGATGTACTTCCATTAATTAAAGCTAACTGCGAAGCACTTGAAGGTGTGAAATTTGCTGATGCTATTGGTGTCGACTTCCATAAAGCAGGTTGGTCTCCATATGCTAGTAGCTGTTTTGTTTATCAAAACTGTGATGAGTTTGAAAATCTACTTAAACGTCCAGGCTCTGCATATCTACAGCCTCGTTCACCATATAATCCTTTAGACTACACACTTGAAGTATCTCGTGCAGCAACTGGTTCATTGGCTGGATGGGCAACAATGAAATACTTCGGTTATGAAGGTTTCCAAGCAATTCTTGGTGGTATCTTAGAAAATCAAAACTTCTTACGTAATATTATTGCAGCTCATACAGAAACTGTATGTGTAAACCCTGAAGATCATGGTCTGGTAACATTATTCCGCGCTTATCCTGAGGGTGTTATTGCGGAAGAAGAATACCGTAAAGAATTAACCGATCCTGCTTATAAAGAACAATTAGTTAAAAATAATATTTTAACTAAAGCTATTGGTGATAAATTATACCATTGGTTCCGTAATGGTAAAAAAGTCAACGGTCGTTGCACTCCATATTTAAGTTTCAGTACCGGCTTCCGTGTTGCTGAATATAATCGTGATGCATCAGATCCAGAAGCTTGTATTTTTGCATTAAAAGCTTTCCCTATGAATGTTCATGTCACTCCAGATATTATGCGTCATGTTATTGATTGCGTTTTAGCTGCAAGAGACGAAGTTATTTCTGAACAGTAATTTAAGATGAACAAAAACACCGACAGTAATGTCGGTGTTTTTTCCATAACTTATTTTTATGGGGTGAGATATGTCAACGGATATATCAACAAATAAAGCATCAACTAAAGCAAAAATAACAGTTGCGACATTAGCAATAATGAATATAACAACTGTTGTAAGTTTACGTGGATTTTCAGCAGAAGCTGAATATGGTATTACAGCCGTTTTTTATTATATTTTTGCAGCTATCGTATTCCTTATTCCCGTTGCCTTATGTGCAGCAGAATTAGCAACCGGTTGGCCACAAAAAGGTGGGATATTTAATTGGGTAAGTAAAGCATTTGGTCACCGTTTTGGATTTTTAGCCATTTATTTACAATGGTTAGCAACCACGATTTGGTTTCCAACTGTTCTTATTTTTGCAGGGGTTGCTTTAGCTTTTATTGGTCCAGATCAAACATTTGATCAGGCATTAGCAGCAAACCGTTTTTACAGTGGGTTAGTTGTTTTAGTTGTTTATTGGTTTGCAACGTTCATCAGTTTAAAAGGTTTAAAAACAGCAGCAAAAATAAGTTCTCTTGCCGGATTAGTCGGTACCATTATTCCTGGTATTATTTTAGTTACTCTTGCTGGTATTTATGTTGCAAATGGTAACCCGATTCATTTTAATCCATCTATGCATGGGTTTATACCAGACTTTAGTAATTTTAATAACCTTGTATTAGCTGCTAGTATCTTCCTTTTCTTTGCTGGTATGGAAATAAATGCTGTACACGTTACTGAAGTAGATAATCCATCAAGAAATTATCCTATAGCTATTATTTGCGCTACAATTTTCACTGTTATTATCTTTATTTTTGGTACACTTTCAATCGCAACAATTATTCCTAAAGATCAAATAAATTTGGTCCAAAGCCTATTAGTAGCATACGATAAATTATTTGCACACTTCGGTTTAGGCTGGCTAGGAAATGTGACAGCCATTGCTCTTGCTTTAGGTGTTCTTGGTCAAATAATTGCCATTATCTCTGGGCCTTCAGCAGGTATATTACAAGTTGGCCGTGAAGGATATTTACCGTTATCACTACAAAAAGTAAATAAAAATGGCGTTCAAAAAAATATTCTAATGTGCCAAGGTGGAATAGTAACAGCACTTGTTATTATCATGATGATATTACCGTCAGTACAAGCAGCTTATCAAATGATTAGTCAACTAGCGGTTATATTATATCTTGCTATGTATATTATGTTATTTTTATCTGTTATTTATTTACGTTATAAAGAGCCAAATACTCCACGCCCATACAAACTACCTGGTGGTATGGTTGGTTTATGGATAATTGCAGGGGTTGGTCTATTAGGTTCTATTCTAGCCTTTGTTTTAAGCTTTATTCCACCATCACAAATATCAGTTGGCTCACCTTCAACTTATATTGGAATTCTTGTTATAGGAACAGTCGGTTTTATAATAATACCATTTATTATTTATGCCTATCGTAAAAAAGATTGGTTAACTACTTCTGATAATAATTAACTAAATAACATGCTGCAGATGTTTAATAAAACATCTGCAGCATGTCTGTGAGTCATCATGGATATTAACTCTAAAAGTAATATAAAAAAAAATATAAAGCTTGGTATTTTAACGTTTATTGTTATGAATACAATTACCGTATTAAGTCCAAGAGGGTTTGCACCTGAAGCAATGTATGGATTAACCTCTGTATTTTATTATATCTTTGCAGCAATATGTTTTTTAATCCCCGTATCACTCGTTTCTGCAGAACTAGCTACAGGTTGGCCTCAAAAAGGGGGGGTATTTAATTGGGTTAGTGCCGCTTTTGGAAAACAAGTGGGTTTTATCGCTATTTATTTACAATGGCTAGCAACAACTATTTGTTTTCCGACAATGTTAATATTTATTGCTGTTTCTATTGCTTTTATTGATGTAAAACATGCAAATTTATTATCAACTAATAAGTATTATACTTTATCTATTATTCTATTTTTCTATTGGTTTTCCGTATTTACCACATCTAAAGGTGTTAAATCCGCCGCTAAAATAGGATCTATTGCAGGCATTATAGGTACAATAATACCACTGGCAATTCTATTTATTAGTGGTATTGCTTACGTTTATTTAAAAGGTACTATTGATTTTACCATCTCTAGCCAAAAATTATTTCCTAATATTTTACATTTTCACAACCTGGTATTAGCCGCCAGTGTTTTTCTATTCTATTCTGGTATGGAAATAAATGCAGTTCATGTTCAAAGCATGAATAATCCTTTAAAAAACTATCCCATTTCAGTAGGTATAGCTGCAAGCCTTGTCGTTATTTGTCATATTATAGGTACATTATTGATAAGTGCGATTATCCCTCACAATCAAATTAATATTGTTAATAGTCTATTTACTACTTATGATACAATATTTAAATACTTCCATATATCATGGATGGGTGAAATTATTACTGCAGCAATAGCTGTTGGTGCATTTGCTCAGATTACCGTAATTATTGCAGGGCCATCTACAGGTTTATTTCAAGTTGGGAAAAAAGGTTATTTACCACCCAAGCTACAAAAAAGTAATCAACATGGTGTACAAATGCCTCTCCTTTATCTTCAAGGTGCAATTGTTACTACTTTATCGTTCTTACTTATTATTTTGCCATCAGTACAATCAACTTTTCAAATATTAGGGCAACTAGCTTCTATCTTATATTTAATAATGTATTTATTATTATTCTCTAGCGCTATTTATCTCCGTTATAAAGAACCTAACATTAACCGACCATATAAAGTACCATTTGGTAACGTAGGCATGTGGATTATTGGATCTCTTGGATTTATATCTAGCCTTTTAGCATTATGCTTAAGTTTTATTCCACCAGGCCAATTTAACACTGGTAGTACTTTATTATATATAGCCATATTAATAACATTAACAATACTATTTTTATTAGTACCTATTCTTATTTATAAAAATAAAAAATCATCTTGGTTAATAGAAAAAGCAAATTAACGCATCTATATTAGATAATAATATTTCATTAATGAAAAACAATTAAAGGCACATATTTATGCTTTTACTACAATCTACATAAATGAAACATAAACAATTGCTTTTACAATTTTACCAAAATCACTACGCAATGCTATTTTAATAACTTAAACAATAAGAAAATAGATATTTATATCTATTCATTTTTTAATATAGGTTAATTATGGCTAGTGTGGAAAAAATCAAAAAAGGGGGGATCAGCATATTCGCGTTAGCAATGTTAAATATCGTTGCTGTTGTGAGTTTGCGTGGTCTTCCAGCAGAAGCTGAATACGGACTGAGCTCCATTTTTTATTATATTTTTGCCGCCGTAGTATTTCTGATTCCTGTTTCACTCGTCGCCGCTGAACTTGCTACAGGTTGGTCGGAAAAAGGCGGGGTATTTCGTTGGGTGGGCGAAGCATTTGGTCCACGTTTAGCGTTAGTTGCTATTTTCATGTTATGGATTGAAGTTACTGTATGGTTCCCAACCGCGCTGACTTTTGGTTCAGTATCACTTGCGTTCATGGGCCCAGATCAGTCATGGGACCAAGCATTATCCCAGAATAAATTCTTCGTATTGGGAATAGTGTTAGCGATTTACTGGTTAGCTACTTTTATCGCTTTACGTGGTACCGCAGCGTTTTCTAAAGTCGCTAAATGGGGTGGTTTAATTGGTACGGTTATTCCTGGTATCGTGTTAATTATTTTAGGTTTCTCTTACCTATTCTTCTCAGGTCGTCCACCACAAGTGCAATTATCTTGGCATGATGTGATTCCTGACTTTTCTAACTTTAATAATGTTGTTTTAGCTGCCAGTATTTTCTTGTTCTATGCCGGTATGGAAATGAACGCTATTCACGTTAAAGAAGTTGATGACGCACCACGTAACTACCCTATTGCGATTGCGATTGCTGCGATTGGTACTGTGTGTGTATTTGTACTAGGTACACTGGCTATCGCTTTTGTTATCCCTCAAAAAGATATCAACTTAACTCAAAGTTTATTAGTCGCTTACGATGATATGTTTGCTTGGGCGGGTATCAGCTGGGCTGCGCCAATTATGGCTGCATGTTTAGCACTTGGTGTACTTGCAGGGGTTGTCGGTTGGGTTGCGGGTCCTTCATCTGCATTGCTTGTTGTTGCTAAAGGCGGTTATTTACCTCGCTTTTTCCAATATACCAATAAACACGGTATGGCAACGCACATCATGATGGTGCAAGCTTTCTTGGTGACCATTATTTCCGTTGTATTTGTAGTATTACCTTCTGTTCAAGCTGCTTATCAAATTCTAAGCCAATTAACAGTCGTACTTTACCTTATCATGTACTTGTTAATGTTCGCTGCCGCTATTCACTTACGTTACAGCCAACCTAACCGTCCACGTCCATACAAAATCCCTGGTGGTGATATGGGCATGTGGATCATCGCTGGTGTCGGTTTCTCTGGTTCACTATTAGCGTTCATCTTCTCTTTTATTCCACCAAGTCAAATTGCGGTGGGCAGCCCTGAAGAATACGTTGGCTTCTTAGTCGTCTTAACGGTGATCTTCGTATTAATTCCATTGTTTATATACAAAGCTCGTCAACCTCACTGGAAAGATCCAGCAGTGACTGACTTTGCACCCTTTACTTGGGAAATTGAAAACGTTCACCCTGGTGTTATTAACCCATCAGACAAAATTACTCATACCTTGAATCAATAGCGTTAAGGATGCGTCAATGTCACAACTAAATGAAAAGCTTGCTGTCGTTATGCAGCAAGCGCTAGACGAAGCAAAAACAAATATGGCAGGCGACAATGCCTCCTATATTCCTTTTTTAGCTTCCGTACCATCAGAATTAACAGGACTGGCTTTCGTTTCTGTTACTGGTGAAGTGATTCAATTACAAGATGCTGATTATAAATTTGCGATTGAGTCTATTTCAAAAATCATGACGCTCGGGTTAGTGCTTGAGCAATCTGGAGCAGATGCATTACACAGTAAAGTCGGTGCAGAACCTACTGGCATGCCATTTAATTCAGTGCTTGCCCTTGAACTACACCAAGGTAAGCCCTTAACCCCCCTCGTCAATGCAGGCGCTATGGCGACAGTGAGTTTAGTTAAGGCGACAGATAAAGAACAACGCTGGCAGCAGATTTTACATTTCCAATCACTGCTCGCAAACAGTGCGATTACGCTCTCTGATGAAGTCAATCAATCTGAGCAAACCACTAATACTCATAACCGTGCTATTGCATTGTTATTAGAGTCATCTGGTCGTATGTACTCAGAGCCACTTGAAGCTTGTGATGTTTATACTCGCCAATGTTCCACCCTATTTAATGCGGTAGAACTAGCAACAGTAGGGGCAACACTGGCTAATGGCGGTAAAAATCCATGTTCAGGTGAACAGTTAATTCAACCTCAAAATATTCCCCATATTCTTGCAGAAATGGCGATGGAAGGTCTTTACGATACCTCTGGCGACTGGGCATATGATGTTGGTCTACCCGGTAAAAGTGGTGTTGGTGGTGGTTTATTAACAGTGATACCCAACATTGGCGCACTCGCAGCATTTTCACCACGACTAGACCCATTTGGCAATAGTATTCGTGGTCAGCAAATGATTAAACATGTTACTCAAGCAATGGCTTGGAACTTATTTAGCAGTAAGCAACATTAAGGTAGGAAGAAAATTATGGCTCTTCATGAAGTAAACCGTCAATCAGGTAATGATCCAATCTTTGGTTCAGAAGCGATTAATAACGTTGCGGCAACTACCAAGCTACCTCAGCAAGAACAAGCACCCAATGTGATCTATCAAATGATTCGCGATGAACTTTATCTCGATGGTAATTCACGTCAAAACCTAGCCACGTTTTGCCAAACATGGGAAGAAGACGAAGTTCATAAATTAATGGATCTATCTATTGATAAGAACATGATAGATAAAGATGAATACCCTCAATCAGCAGAAATAGAAGGACGTTGTGTCCATATTTTAGCGGATTTATGGAATTCACCTGAATCAGTAACAACCGTTGGTACTTCAACAACAGGTTCGAGTGAAGCCTGTATGCTTGGTGGTTTAGCAGCACTTTGGCGTTGGCGTGAAAAGCGTCGTGCGCTAGGTCAACCAACAGATAAACCCAATATGGTTTGTGGTCCTGTTCAAGTATGTTGGGAAAAATTTGCCCGCTACTGGGACGTAGAAATGCGTGAAACTAAAATGGACGAAGGGCATTATTTCATGACCCCTGAAGACATGTTAGAACTTGTTGATGCTAACACCATTATGGTTGTGCCTACTTTTGGCCAAACCTTTACAGGGCTATACGAAACCGTAAAACCATTATCAGATGCACTAGATACTTATGAGCATGATACTGGTAACTCAATTGATATTCACGTTGATGGTGCAAGCGGCGCAATGTTAGCACCTTTCTGTGCACCAAATATTGAACCTTGGGACTTCCGCCTTGAACGCGTGAAATCAATCAGTACTTCTGGCCATAAATTTGGTTTATCACCACTAGGTGTGGGCTGGGTTGTATGGCGCAATAAAGAAGATTTACCTGAAGGCTTAATCTTCCATGTTAACTACCTTGGTGGTGACATGCCTACTTTTGCACTAAACTTCTCTCGCCCTGCGGGTCAAATTATATCTCAATACTATAATTTCCTTCGCTTAGGCTTTGAAGGTTACCAACGTATTCATAATGCAAGCTACGATGTGTGTGAATATTTAGTTAAAGAGCTTAATAAGTTTAATCTATTTGAGTTCTTATTTGATGGTAATCGAGAAAAAGGGATCCCTGCAATTTCATGGCGCTTAAAAGCTGATGTGAATGTACCGTTTACTCTTTATGATGTTGCTGATCGTTTACGTACTCGTGGCTGGTTAGTACCTGCTTATAGCCTGCCTGCAAATGCTCAGGAAATTGTGGTGCAACGTATATTAGTTAAACAAGGTCTAACCGTTGATCTTGCTAATCTATTAATCGCTGACTTTACCCGCTCTATTGAATTTCTTACTTCACATGCAGCTTCTCAATGTACTGCTGAAGATGTAAAAACATTTGATCATAGCGGTCGATAATATTTTCTAATCTCACATATAAACATCATAAAAAAGGTCGGATTTCCGGCCTTTTTTTATTTTTGAAAACACTATCACCATTTTTACTCTCTGGTATGAACACCACTGCATGTTAGTATCAAGTTTAAATTTATTCCCGTGATATTAATATGTTATAGGCTTATTTATGCTAATTCACACCATTGAAATTATCTGTATCGTTGCCTTTGCATTAAGTGCTGTAATAAGTGAAGCTAACATAGGTAAAGATATCGTTAGTGTCATGGTATTAGGTTGGATAACAGCACTTGGTGGCGGTACTGTACGAGATATTATTCTTTCAACAGGACAAGTATTTTGGATTAGGGATCCCTCTTATTTTTGGACGGCACTGATTACTTCTTTTGTCGGCTTTTTCCTCGCGCCCCACCTTCGTAAAATAAAAGCCGAACGTTTGATCGTTGTACTCGATGCCATTGGAATTGCAATGTTTTCCGTACTCGTCACTAAGAATATGGTTGCTGAGCATTATGCAGGTTATGTTGCAGTTACTATGGGAATGATCACCGCAGTCTTTGGTGGTGTATTACGTGATGTTATTCTGGCTCGGCCAACAATGTTCAATAATACTGAATTTTATGCCAGCCCAGTCATTATTGGTTGCTACCTTTATATTCTTCAAATTAAATTTTCAATCAGTCCTAATATTGCCACTCTAACCAGTATTAGCTTTATTATTATTGTAAGAATGTACATTGTGATCAAAAAAATCACCTTCCCTAAATGGTTACTCTTAAAATAATTTTTAATCTGTAGTATTTAACATCGCATAAGCCTGACTATACTTACCTATTATCGCTAATATCAATCCAATTAATGCTGTTAATATAATCAATATCGCTAATGATAAAATATGATCAAAACCTGCATATATAAAAAACAATATAAATAAAGCAGCTGAAATCATTTGCCCACAGCCAGATAATGCACTAACTGTTCCAAATTTATTACTATACGGTACAAGTAGTAATGATTGAGAACAAGGGTAAATAAAAGCTTGCGCAACAGCTATACCAATAAAACCGCAAGTAATAATGAAAAGATTTGAAGGATAAAGAAAAAACAATAGACCAACAACAAATTGGATAAAAGGTGCAATAAATACAATATGATGAGTACCATAAGATTTACGAAAGATAAAACATAAAAAGCTAGATAATAGAAAAGCAACTGCCGGTATAATAGTCCAGTAAGCATAAGCTTCTGAACTTAAACCGAATTGACGTTCAAAAATAAATGGCGATAATGCACCACAAAAAATAACTAAAGCCCAATTAATCCATCCCATAATAGCATAAGATAAAAAATATCTATCCGTTAATAAGTCTCGATAATATAAAACAATTGGAATAAAAGATATTTTATCTCTAGATGTTTTTAATGTCTCCGGTAAATAAAAAACCAATACTAGATACCCTAAAATAATATAAATTAATAAAACATTAAAAACAGCCACCCATCCAAAATTATGATTAACTAATCCACCGACAATAGGTGAAAAAATAGGAATAAAAGCCGAAATTATAGATAATCCAGTTACAGCTGTTAAAAAAAACTTATTTTTATAACTATCATGTAGAATCGAACGGGAAATTACAGATTCACAACCACTCCCAACGCCTTGAATAAAACGACCAATCACTAAATAATAAAACTCATTTGAAAATAAAAATATTATCACTAACCCTAATATAGAAATAAATAGCCCTACAAATAAAGTAAGTCGCCTACCATAAATATAAGATAATGGTCCATATATTAATTGAGAAGGCCCATAACCCAATAAATATCCTATAATCACCCATTCAACAACACGCTGATTAATATCAAAACTATCACTAATCCAAGGAAGAAGAGGAAATATCAGACCTAAACTTAGTTGGCCCATACTTATAATTAATATAGTTAAAAAGAAAATATCCCATTTATCTTTAATCACCTCTTTTACCTGAGTAACTAAAGGTGCTTCTGGTGAAATTCCCATACCAAAATAGTTTAACCTTCAATAAAATGATAAACATGGTTAATTTTATGCTTCATTTATTAAAAGTTTCAGGTTAGTTGCTCAATATAAGTTTACTTATATTTTATTAAATAATATTTTAACTAACAAAACCACTGCCCAGCTATCTCGATTCAGGTTTCTTTAATAAATAGCGGAGTGGACGGGACTTGCTATAGCTAACATAACAACCAAGGCATCAGCGCGTCCATTTCCCATAAAATAAGAGTCGTGACTAGCCGCTAAGGTTCCCAATAGAAAGTTAATCAACCGAACTACCACTTCGCAGTATCTATTCAGCATCATCTTTCTTTTATACTGGCGAAAAAAAAACCTGAATCTTTCGAATCAGGTTTCTTAAATGAATGTGAAGTGGACGGGACTTGCCATAGCTAACTTTACAACCAAGGCATCAGCGCGTCCATTTCCCATAAAATAAGAGTCGTGACTAGCCGCTAAGCTTACCAATAAAAAGTTAATCAACTGAACTACCACTCCGTAGTGTCTATTCAGCTTCATTTTACTTTTAGACAGACGAAAAAAAACCTGAATCTTTCGATTCAGGTTTCTTAAATGAATGTGAAGTGGACGGGACTTGCTATACCGAACATCAGCGCGCGCCCCCCTGCGTGTAAGGCCGCTAAGCTTACCAATAAAAAGTTAACCAACTGAACTACCACTCCGCAGTGTCTATTCAGCTTCATTTTACTTTTAGACAGACGAAAAAAAACCTGAATCTTTCGATTCAGGTTTCTTCAATAATGGCGGAGTGGACGGGACTCGAACCCGCGACCCCCGGCGTGACAGGCCGGTATTCTAACCAACTGAACTACCACTCCGCA
>NZ_PYLV01000020.1:0-84923 GCF_003025475.1 Photobacterium sp. NCIMB 13483 | reverse complement strand
AAATTAGCAGCATCGTGCTTGAATGCGACTGAATAAGTTGTTCGAGCTTTTTTCATTATGTACACCATTTTGATATTAAGAGTATTTTATCCTATTTAGGTGTACAAGTTCATTAAGCCACAACAAAGCTTGGGATAAAGAATTTCCAAAAGAAATGATTGTGAAAAATTCATTGACCGATTACAAACCTGGTAAAGGTGAGCCGCCGAAGAATTTATTTGATAAAGAAAAACTATCACATAACGATATGAAAGTTAATAATTTAATTAAAGTTAGGCTTTGGGATAAAACTATTTGGTGTGGAACAGGATTCGCTTTATATCCAGATGGTACACTTGAGTTAACCTTATTATTTAATGATGAAAAAGCTGCGGAATCAATTTTTGATGACCTTATAAGCGAAGTTGGAGAAGTCGATAAACCTAACAAGTTAAAAATATCAATTATTCGTAAAATTAGTGAGAAGTCACCAGCACACTATCGAGTTTGCATTAGCGAAAACTCTACATTTGATGATAGTAAAATGGTTCAAATGATTGCTCGAAAGAATACGATGACGCCTTCGACGAGCGATAATCTTGACCGATTCTTGGCAGCTTATAAAGACAGGAAAAAATACATATTGAGCTATGGAGTAGTAAAAGACGAAAAGTTATTACCTTCTTCAAGTAAACGAAGGATAATCAACAAGTTTGATATTGTAGTTGTAGATGCATGGGAAGTTGGGCCTAATGATATTGAAATAATGGCAATAGATAAAAACGATGACCCAATAATTCCTAAAAATGTAGATAACCCACCAATTTTTGCTGCTCTCAAGAGACAGTTTGGTGAATAAAACCTCTAGGATGTACGGTTTTTTCATCTTACTCTAATTTATCCAATAACGAGTTAGCTCTTTAGCTAACTCGTTTTGATCACCAAGCAATTCTGTCACAACCAACTTCACTAATCTCAGGCTATTTTGACGTACTTCCCCACCAATTTCACATAACATCTGTTATATCTACCAAATTTATAAATTGCTGAATAACCTTGTTTTTTGATTATCTCGCAAATTGTGTCCAGCGTGATAATTTAGGATTGAGTAATATCATTAATAAAATAACAACGTCATATTGAAATTTATTTGAGGTGACTTTCTTAGGATAAATAATGTGTATCCTCCTGCTATTGGAAATGATGTAATACAGGATGAGAGAGCTATGTTTTTTGGGGTCTGCCTAATAGCTGACCTGTTAATCAGCGGTGCTGATATCCTTTAAAATAATCAAAAAATAACATTTTAATTTGTGCATCTAAATTTAATAGTTATATTTTTTATACCGACAGCCCTTATATTACGTTAATCTACGTAGTTAAAACTGCTGCCAAATATCATGAATAACAGGTAATGTTGATACCATCAATAATAATGACATCGATATGTTAAACCAACGTAAATAAGTAGGTTTTTCGAGATAACAGCGAAGAAGTGAACTAAACAATAACCAAACACCAACGCAAGGAAACAATATAAAAAAAATGTAGCCGCGATTATCAAATTTTGGGATATATAGTGCCCACCTACAGTGGTAAATGCTGAGATTGCCCCAATAGCAACAACCCATGCTTTAGCATTCACCCATTGAAATAACATCCCCTTCATAAACCCAAACTGTTTTGTTTGCTTGTTGACTACCTCAATTCTACTGCTTCTAGCTATTAGCCCAGCCAAATAAAGCAAATAAGCTGTACCAGCAATTTTTATGGTCAACGTTAGATGAGGAAATAGATCAAATAATTGACTAAACCCTAATCCGACTAGTAAGAGCATTATCGTAAAACCAAGACTAATCCCTATTAATAAAGGCAAACTTTTTCGCACACCAAAGTTAAGACCGGATGTCATAACCATTATATTATTAGGACCAGGAGTTACCGAAGAAGAGATAGCAAATAATGCAACAGATAGTACATACTCCAAACTGATTTCCTCTTAATTTTTTAGTTCTTGCTATTCATTAAACAAAATCATTTATATCAATATATATCGAACATTAAGTTGATATGATATATGCACAAAATTCTTAGCAAAAGGAGCACCCAAATTTATATAAATGATTTTAGGGGATATATCGTAATAGTTAGCCTATCTATACAAACTAAATTTCTTGGTTACCTCTCGAATTACTTCTGTTTCGCCAAATAGGCATATTCCTAAGTAATTCATTTCTAATTCTGGTGTTTCCTTTGTCTTGGACTGCTGCACTGTTGAACCACCTTCAATCATGGTGTGGGTAAAAACGGTGAATTTAATTCCTCGAGCAATAGCTCCTTCTCTTACCTTCCTAATTTTATTTGAGTTGTCTGCTTTCAAAACGATAAATGGGTAATGAGATACACTACTATGTAGGTTGTTATCCAGATCCGTATAGTCAACATAGACCGCATCATCGGGCGTCAGCAAGTTCGACAAGCCGACGCTAATGTGACCAAGAACATTGGCTGCACGCCCAACATCCATTTTTTTATTTAGAATCGCAACAAATCGTTTTTCCGTTTCATCTGATAGATTATTCATTGATTGACCTTATTAGTTAAAGTATGGCTCATCTAATTGTTATATATACTATATATAGCTTTACACGAAATGTGCTTGCGCATATTGTGGTGATTAAACAAATAACACAATAAAAGTGACGTATGGATACTTATAACGAAAGAATCTTGCAAGAGTTAACTACGAATGGAAAAATCACAAATGCAGAACTAGCACAAAAGATAGGCTTATCTGCATCTGCATGCTTGCGCCGCGTTCAAGAATTAGAGAGTAAAGGAATCATTAAAGGGTATCGTGTAATACTTGATTACAAAGCACTTGGTCGCGGCTTTGTTGCGTACGTTACAGTCGGTCTTTCTACACATACAAGTGAGGCACAGAAAAGTTTTGAAAAAGCCATTTCGCTATCACAAGAAGTCGTGGAATGTCATAATGTAACGGGGAGATTTGAATACCTATTACGTATAGAAACTACAGATTTAAAAAGTTACAAAGAATTTCATTCTAACACCCTTGGAATGCTCCCTCACATTGCAATGATTACAACTCATGTGGTTATGGAGTCGACCAAGGATGAACGAGCATAATCAGGTAATATGTGTAACTTTTTATATCCATCTATAGTTTTAATATGCAAGATAGCACGTTAATCAAATTCGTTGTACAACGCTCAGTTCTGTCCAATACAAAGCAAAATTATCACAGTTAGAAACGTTGATCATTTTCTGTTTGGATTTTGAAAATCACCCTAAAAATAAGAGTCGCTTGATGTATACAAGCGATCCCACAACAACCATATCGCACAATATCGACGAACATCCCTACTGATTCAATATAATATCTGTTACATCTACTAAATTTAGAAATGCCATATTGAACTATTTTCAAATCATAGGCTTTTCTATGAACTGGAATCAATAAATGTTGCTCACTATGGCTGCAAATAAATTAAGCCATTTCTATCTTATGTTGTTATATTTATTCAATAACACTTAGAAAATAACATTATTATCTAGCTCAAGATAAGGTGATGAAAGTGAAATTACTTTAAGTCTCTTACCTGAATCAACTTGTATATCAACACTAACGACGTGATTATAAATCAGGCAATAATTACAGGTTAATTCCACTTGCTCATACTCAAATTCACAACCATTAGCACAAAGCCAACCTTTTTGTTGTACTGGAATAATGGGAAAACGTCGAGAAACAACAACAGATAGCAATTGTGTTGTTATATCCATTGTAAAAGATGTTATACAAAAAGTGTTTAATGAATATTCCCCGTTAGCATTTAGCCCTGTAACAGTGGTTTCAAACCCATCTGATACTTGTAATAATATCGATCCTTCAAGCTGCACTTTTTTCATTGCCAGTATTTTCTCTATCATCTCCATTTCCTTTCTTTCATTTTTTAATCACGAAAAATACCTTAGCGAGCGAATTAATCGTTACGCTATTCTCGGCACTTTCGCAATGACCTTGTCATAATGACCATTGCGTCAATGTTGATTAACTACATGTTAAATAAGAAAATAATCATGTTTCATCTCTTTTTATATTAAATAACAACAATAAAGAAGGAATAGATGGTAGATTCGTAGGCAGTGTTGTTACTGGGTTAACAACAAGAGGACTTCGATAACTTGACGCAATGGTCATAATGACAAGTTTTAGATAACTTTAGGTTTATTTCTTGGAATCGATGTTTTGAACGATTTAAATACCGCTCTGTCATTGATAAATTGCCTTTGCCATGGCCATGACCAATCCAAATGGATGCTGCAAAAACATCATTCATTAAAGTTGCAACTTTCTGAACCGCTGATTTTCGGCAAGAATGCAATCCTAATTTAATATCTTTTAATTTATTTTTTAATGAATAACTTATTTTTTTTATTACGTTGTAAACACTTTGTCTGGATAAAGGCTTATCTTTGTTTGTGATTGATTTATTACGAATGAGTTCATCTCGAGGAAATAAATATGTACGCCCTTTGTGTTTTTTTAATCGTCGAGAAAGCATTTGTTCTATAGCTTTAAATGATGAAAAATCGATTTGCCGAGAGTGGGATGGCAAGGTTCTTCTTAAATAATTGTAAATTTGAGGTTTTTCTTTATCGTAGTAATGCTGTTTTGCTTTTTCATAAGCAACACCCAATTGATATTCTTCTGCTATAAAACCCAACTCATCTAGCGAAGTTGCCAACCTGATAATCAACGATGCGTTTAGGTCGACCATGTGTTTTCGTAGCCATTGCCTCCCTTTTATATTCCATTGTTTATCAAGGTGCTGGTTAACTTTTCTGGTTAATTTCGCTTTGTCGGCTTTTGTATTAGATAATGTTATTCTTTTCTCTTTTAAATTGATCTGTGAAAATTTCAACTCCCTACATTCTATATTTCTCAAGCCAAAAGTGACACAAAGTAGAAACATATCAAACCAAAAATTATCTATTTTTTTCGCTTGCTTTAAAAACTGAGGAATTAATTTATCAGGAATTGCATCAACGGCTAAAGTTCTTTCATTCATCTTAAACTCTCCTAACGGTATTCAATATCACATATTTAAATTTAGCCCATTTATCTATTTTTAGACATTATTATACCGCTACTATAACTGCAGATTAAAATTAGTTCGTTAATTTGAGGTAATACTTGTTGTGGCTTAATGGGACTTGAACTAGGGAGAAATACTGGACACCCATAACTTTTTACTTAGATAGTGTCATTCCAAAAAAAGAATGCTTATGATGATGATAAGAAATCTACCCACAGTATGTTGAGTTTTTAAAGTAAAGATATGGCTATCCTATGTTTAATCCAGACGTAAAAAAGCCCGCAATTGCTTGCGGGCTTCTTTATTTGGCTTCACTCTACTGGACTTGAACCAATGATACACGGATTAACAGTCCGCCAAGCTTCTAATAAAAAGCAACCAACTGAGCTAAGAGGGAATTGTTTAGTGATGAAATCTGATATCTTGCACTCTCAAAAACTATTTTTACTAAATTTCAGACGTAAAAAAGCCCGCAATTTCTTGCGGGCTTCTCTATTTGGCTCCCTCTACTGGACTTGAACCAGTGACATACGGATTAACAGTCCGGCGTTCTACCAACTGAACTAAGAGGGAATTGTTTGGAGCAGGTAGCGGGAATCGAACCCGCATCTCAAGCTTGGAAGGCTGGAGTAATAGCCATTATACGATACCTGCGATGTATCTTTACAAATTATGGTGGTGGGAGAAGGATTCGAACCTTCGAAGGCAGTGCCGGCAGATTTACAATCTGCTCCCTTTGGCCACTCGGGAATCCCACCGAAATTTAATGGTGCCGACTACCGGAGTCGAACTGGTGACCTACTGATTACAAGTCAGTTGCTCTACCTACTGAGCTAAGTCGGCACACTAATTTCTTTTTTTACTACCAAGTCGAAACTTGATAACTAAATATGGCGGAGAGATAGGGATTTGAACCCTAGATACGCTATAAACGTATGCTGGTTTTCAAGACCAGTGCTTTCAACCGCTCAGCCATCTCTCCGTAATTGCGGTGAATATTATAGTCATCTGCTGTATCTGTAAAGCGAAAAAACACAAAAAAGTTCCAATCAAACAAATTTTAACCGTAAAGTATAAAATAAACACATTACATTGATTATAGAAGCTTATTTTTCCTGTTGATAACGTTACATTGATAATTATCATCGTCGCTTAAGTACAATTAGGTAAGTTTTTTATTACACTTCATTGTAGCTTCATCAAAATGTTACGTTTAGACAGTGCTAATTATGACTTCTATATTACGTAATCACATATAAATAGACCTAATCTCAGGCACCTTTAATAATTTATGATTTTTTATATTGATTAACAGAATTCAAAATAAGCCAGTTTATCGAATAAATTAGACAAAACAACACATTTACCCTGCAAATGATAAAACTAAAAACATTAGCTTAGGTTATGCTTTTAAGTGTATTTCATAAACAAAACTTGTATCTGGGTTGTCTTTATATCGTCGAGTGTTAACATATTTTAAAGATTACTATCAACTCAATATAAAGAGATTTACAGTGTACCTATCTATACAATACTTACGGGCTTTAGCAGCAATAATGGTGGTTATTGCTCATTCAAACCATAAGGCAATGATTTACAACATCGATCTTCTGAATTTCGTCAAAATTGGCGGAGGCGGGGTTGATCTGTTCTTCATTATCTCAGGTTTTATCATGTGTTTAACTGTAGATAGAAATCGACAATCCTTTACTTCATTTATGAAATCCCGTGTAATACGTATTGCACCTTTATATTGGATTTTAACTTGTGTCGCTTTAACCATTTACTTAATTAATCCGGCCTTAGTCAATTCTTCGTCTTCACATTCAACGTCTATATTCTCTTCTTTTACTTTAATCCCTAATGGACATCCATATTTAATCAATAATGCATGGACATTAAGCTATGAATTCTTTTTCTATTTAATCTTTGCTTCCTTCTTATTTTCTAAAGACAAACAAAAATTATTTACATCGATTGCTTTAATTATTTTAGTGATTGTAGGTCTTATATTCCCACCTGCACATCCAAAATGGGTTTTAAACCCAGCCACATTTATTACAAATCCAGTTTTAATCGAATTTGTACTAGGCATCGTTGCATATAAAATCATAACTAATAAAATGATTTCAATGAAAATGGCAGCTATAGCAACAATAGTGGCATTGATATTACTGATTGCTCATAATTTTGATTGTTCACTTTTACCTACCTCATTAGGTCGTGTTATTACCTATGGTATTCCAATGTTCCTATTATTTATTGGGTTCGTTTCTTTAGAATCAAAAATGCCAAAAATTAACCTACTATATCAATTAGGCATGTCATCATATGCACTATATCTAGTACACCCATTTATTATTTCTGGTGTTACGATCGTAATGCGTAAGCTAGGCCTGATCAATATTGGCCCACTTTATGTAACAGCATTAGTCGTTGGTAGCGCCATTGCTGGTTTCTTATGCTATAAATTTATAGAAATGCCAATTGACCGCTTCTTAAAAACAAAGATCAAAAATAAACCAGTTACTGCATAACAAAGTAAGTCATACCATCACAGGGGCGTTTTCTACGCCCCTTTTTACTTTTTTGAATCAAAGATAATTATCTTATGCCTGCTTTGTTTATAGAATGGATGAATTTTTTAGGAAGTTTACTCACCTTCATTCACAATTTACTTGAGCTCTTTCGGTGATTTCTCGTCAATATCAGCAATAAATCATAACCAATTGATTAATATTAAATTTACATTGTAAATAAGCATAAATTAAAGTTAAAAAAATGGCGTTTCTATTAAGTTAATAGAAACGCCATTTCTAAATTTCACTACCATATTGGTATTTATGCAAACTTCATTTCTCCATTACTATCAAGATAAAGTGCCGCTTTTTCTTGGCCAATCAATTGTGCAGCATAAGACGGTGTAACAGCGCGTAACTCACCTTTCGTTGATAAAAAAGTTCCTTCCCATGCTTGATCACGGTATGTACCTGATTCTAAAATTTCAATAACAACTTTCATGGTTAACCTCAACGTTTAATAAAAATAAAATAATGACCAAACCCTAAGGCAACTCATCTTTTTTAAATCTACCAGCATTAAATTAATTGTCATCCCATGTAAATTGCAACGTTAGATACACAAATAGAGAGCATGAAAAACCATTCTTCGTTAATTACCTTCTAAAGTGCGTTAGCGTTTCTTTTTATGCTTAGTCACCAACAACAAAATAGCAATAACATATTGAATTTAAATAATATATATTTAAATTCGCATTATAAATACGATCCGATATTATTTAAACTCAGCATTGATAACCTATCAATGTACTGAGCAACAATGATAACCACAGATCATGTAAAGCAAGTTTTCATTTTTGATCAATACAACAGACCAAAATTGGAAGTTAGCTATTTTATTCAATAAAAAAACCCGCGTTTAGTACGCGGGTTAATGATAACAATATAATTTTATTCGCTTAAATAGCCCAACCGCCAGCGTAGAACACCACTAATGCGATTGCGATAATAACCGTACCAATATTTAATCGTTTAAAATCACCAGACACAACGCGACCAATAACCAAACTCACAAAACCAAGCATAATACCTGTAACAATATTGCCTGTTAGCACAATAAAGACGGCACATAACAACCCAGATAACGCATCAACAGAGTCGTTCATATCTAGCTTGCTCACATTACTTAGCATCAATAAGCCTACATACATTAAAGCTGGCGCAGTTGCGTAAGCGGGAACTAAATAGCTTAAAGGCGCTAAAAACAGCATGAGAACAAACAAGAGTCCAACCGTTGTTGCCGTTAGACCTGTTTTACCACCGGCAGCAGTACCCGCAGCAGATTCAATATAAACCGCTGCTGGAGAGCCTCCAACAAAACCAGCAAAAATACTACTTACTGAATCGGCAGTTAACGCTTTACCGCCACTAATGATATTGCCACGTTCATTCAATAAATTAGCTTGGCCTGCCACCGCTCGAATCGTACCTGTCGCATCAAAAATAGCCGTCATCACTAACGCAAGCACTGTCGGTAAGATCACGGGGTTAAGCGCACCCATAATATCTAAGGAACCAACTAAAGAGCCTTCACCACCAAATGTAGGCAGTGCAAACAAGCCATGGTATTTCACATTAGGATCGAAAATGAGACCAAAAACTGAAATAGCAATAATGACGAGCAAAATACCGCCAGGTACTCGACGTTTTTCAAGACCTATAATTGCAGCCAACCCTACCAATGACATAATCACAGGCAATGACATAAAATGGCCAAAAGCCACCGGTAAGCCTGCTTGTGGATTCTTGATAACCAAACCCACACCATTAGCGGCAATCAATAATAAAAATAGTCCAATACCAATACCTGTACCATGTGCAATTCCTGTCGGCATATTTCTCATGATCCAACCGCGAACACCCGTCACAGTGATCAGCGTAAATAGAACCCCCATTAAAAATACAGCACCAAGAGCAACAGGAATGCTGACCCCTTGTCCAAGTACTAAGCTAAAAGCAGTAAAGGCAGTAAGCGATATCGCACAACCAATGGCCATTGGTAATCTCGCCCACAATCCCATCAGTAATGAACCAAAAGCTGCAACTAAGCAGGTTGCAATAAAAACAGCACTTTGATTAAAACCAGCCGCACCTAACATGCTTGGTACAACAATGACTGAATATACCATTGCTAAAAAGGTCGTTAACCCAGCGATAATTTCTTGTTTAACACTGCTACCACGCTCAGATATTTGAAAATAACGATCTAAGCCGTGCGCTGGTAAACTTTGGGTATTGGATCTATTGTCAGCAGACATGATGTCTTCCTATAATTTTCTAGTTTCAAACCGTCATCACTGGCCATAATTTATTACTGCGCCAACGCAAACGTTTACGTTTTCAAAAAAAAGAAAAGGCTGAAGTGATTATCTTCAACCTTTATATGATCTCTACCTGAGGATGATACCTAAAAAGTAACCTCTACCGCCACTAGAAACTACTTTTTTTGCCTATTTAAAATAACAGACTTACAGTTATCATAAAAATCCCTTATCGCCTTAATGAAAAATACTACCAAAAAAACCGTGATCTACGCATCATATATTCCACCATCAATCTAATTAATAGTAATTAATTCTATTTAACCCTGCTATAAGTAATGATTATACAATTTTTTTCTTTACAACTAGACGTATACTCAGCAGCACGAACAAAAAAAGACTATTAGCTGATTATTGACTCTGCAAATATCTCAATTTGCTTTATCCATAATTTTTGACTCTTTATATAGAGCGTTAGGTGATTGCAATGAAACATACACTTTGGCCTGCATTTATTGATGTTGTAAAACGCGATGTTGTACCAGCTCTTGGCTGTACTGAACCCGTATCCGTTGCATTAGCAGCAGCAATTGCCGTAAACAAACTTAATATTAATCATCAACAAATTACCGGAATTGAAGCGTTCGTATCGGCTAATTTAATGAAAAATGGTATGGGTGTAACTGTACCTGGTACTGGAATGGTCGGGCTAGAAATCGCCGCAGCGACGGGTGCTATTGCAGGCGACAGTCAGGCGCAATTAGAAGTTCTCAAAAACCTTACTCCTGAAGATGTTGCTATTGCAAAAGCGATGCTTGATAAGAAATTAGTAACCGTTAGTGTTGCGGATGTCAGTAATATTCTGTATTCCAAAGTCACCGTCTTTAGTGGCGATCGCTCTGCAAGCGTCATCATTGCAGATACTCACACTCACATACTTGCAATAGAAGAAGATGGAATAACAACTTACATTGCTGATCCAAAAAATACGACTCACTTGGCCAAAGAAAAAGTTAATACCAATCCTTTCACTGATGCTTGTGCTCAAGATATTTTTGACTTCGCAACACAAGCACCATTAGCAGATATTAGCTTTATTGAGCAAGCTTACCAGCTCAACAATGCACTTTCGATTGAAGGCTTAGCGGGTAACTATGGCCTTCAAGTGGGCGCAACTTTTCAGCGTAATATTGATCGAGGCTTGCTATCAGCAGGGCTATTAACAGACGTATTACTACGTACTGCAGCAGCTTCTGATGCTCGAATGGGTGGCGCCATGAAACCAGCGATGAGTAATTCTGGTTCAGGCAATCAAGGTATTGCTGCGACTATGCCGGTGGTAGTCGTCGCTGAATTTATCAAGGCGACTAACGAACAATTAATTCGTGCTTTAATGCTGTCACACTTAATGGCAATTTATATTAAAAGCCATCAAAACAAATTATCTGCCTTATGTGGTGCAACAACGGCTTCAATGGGCGCAGTTGCTGGAATGACATGGTTGCTTGGCGGTAATATTCAGCAAATCAGCGCTGCAATCAATAGTATGATTGGCGATATTGCTGGCATGATCTGTGATGGTGCAAAAACCAGTTGTGCAATGAAAGTATCATCATCCGCAGGCTCTGCCATAAAATCTGCATTAATGGCACTTGATGGTTTTAGTGTTACAGGAAATGAAGGCATTGTTACAAACAATGTTGATAGTACTATTCGCAATCTTTCAGCATTAGCAAATGGTTCGATGACACAAACAGATGTTCAAATCCTTGATATCATGATTAATAAATAACCACACATTCAGCTAACTTGTGGATAAATCCTCTAGATATACATATAAAGCTAGATAACTCAGTTGCTTTTTTATCATTATCTAGAGGACTATATTGTCTTATTTCTTCGTTCATAAGCAAAAAACAGTAAAAACAGCATTTCCCCTTCCTTTAATATTCTATTTGACTATAAGTTATTACTTCTAGTTATTTAAAAGCCACTATAATAGCGTGATAATTCCCTCCATAAACAGCGTAAACACTATTAGGCAAACCACTTTATTGACTTAAATAAATCGCCCTATCCTATCTTTGTTGTAACGACATTGAGTGCGTTTTATCTATCCATTTTTTTCTGATAAGTGGTTCTAAAATATTTAAATAACATAAAGTTAAAGCCAAATGCATGAGCCATGAGCACTCTTTTTAGCTTCTCTTTCGTTATAATTTAATTGCTTTATATTGCTAGAAAGACGCGAACTAGATTGGCGATCCTGCCACCAAAATAATAAGCCAAACACTGTGTTTAGGTTAATCATTCAAGGCTGACATTACTATGAACCAAACAGTCAATAATTCCCCTTCAACAGCGAATACGCCGTTGCATGTTCGTGCCAATATGACGCTTGAACAATGGCAACAGGCGATAAAATTTGACAATGTCGACATCGGTTGGATTGTAATGAGCATCGGCATGGCCGTTGGTGCAGGTATTGTATTTTTACCTGTCCAAGTAGGGGTTATGGGATTATGGGTATTTTTACTTTCAGCTGTGATCGGTTATCCAGCCATGTATTTATTCCAAAAGCTCTTTATCAATACTTTGGCTGAATCAAAAAAATGTACGGATTATCCTGGTGTTATTTCTGGTTATTTAGGTAAAAACTGGGGAATTGCGTTAGGTATTCTTTATTTCTTAATGTTAGTGATTTGGGTCTTGGTCTATGCATTAACCGTGACCAATGATAGCGCCTCATATCTACATTCTTTTGGTGTAACGAAAACCCATCTTAATCATAATGTCTTTTATGGGTTAGCACTGATTAGCTTACTCAGTTATATCGGTTCTAAAAGTGAAAAAATCTTATTTAAAATATCAGGCTTTATGGCTGTCACCGTCTTACTATTAGTCGCGGTTATGGGGGTATTATTAGTCCCTCAATGGAGCCTTACCAATATTACTCCCGTTGAAAATTGGGGCTTAATGTTGAAAAATGCCATTATTACATTGCCATTTACCCTTACATCAATTCTGTTTATTCAGTCATTGAGCCCAATGGTTATTTCTTACCGTTCACATGAAAAATCCATTGAAGTTGCACGTTATAAAGCCACTCGTGCGATGAAAATTGCATTTACTATTCTCTTTGTCATTGTCTTTTTCTTTGCAGTGTCGTTTACTTTTGCCATCAGTCAGACTGAAGCTAAACATGCGATGGAATTAAACATTTCAGCACTCGCAATGATTGCACATTACTTCCCTGGTAGCTCTGCAACAATTGTTGGTATCGTGATCAATATCTTTGCCGTTGTGACTTCATTCTTTGGTGTTTTTCTTGCCTTTAAAGAAGCCTGTCGCGGTTTAGCCATGAACCTACTTGAACGTAAATTTGATCCAAGCAATATTAATATCAATTTGGTGAATAAGCTTACCACTGTATTTATTATTTTAATTGCGTGGGGTGCGGTTGCTTTAAACTTACCGATTCTATCGTTTACATCAATCTGCTCTCCAATATTCGGTATTGTAGGTTGTTTAATTCCTGCCTATTTAGTGTATCAAGTACCACATTTACATCAATATAAAGGCACAGCAACAAACCTTATCATCATCACTGGTATCTTGCTCTGTATCTCACCGCTATTAGTGTTTATCTAAACCGTCACATCCTCATAAAAACGTGATGCTAAAAAAATGCCGCAGTATTAACTGCGGCATTTTTATTTGTACATTAGTGGAATATATCTGTGTGCTTATACAGTAACTGCTTCAACTTGTTTTTTCGCTTTAACACGTTTCTGTGCCATTGCCACACCAGATAGCACCATAATGCCACCAACATAATGATAACTTTGTAAATGTTCGCCTAACATAACACTAGCAATGCCGGCTGCCATAATCGGCAAAAGATTCATAAACATCGCTGTTCTATCTGCGCCTAGGCGTTCAATACTTTGCATCCATAACCAAGGCGCCAACACTGATGCTAATAATGCTGCATACATAATTAAAGGTGCGGCAGCAGCAGTAATTGCTATTCGATGACTGGTTAACAATAGAGGTGTTAGCATCATCACTGCAAATAGGCATTGAACATACACTGAGTGCCAATTTGAAATCGGCATTTTCCAGCGTTTTAGTAACACGCAATATAACGCGTACACCACCGCAGCTAACAGCATTAAGCCATCACCCTGTTTAATCCCCTGGCTGATCAAATTACTAATATGACCATGGCTTAACATCAAGACCAAACCGCTTAATGATAAAACGGCACCAATAAGCGCAAAAGGAGATAAACGTTGGCCAAGTAATGGCACACTTAAAAACATACTGACTAGTGGCACTAATGAAATAATTAATGCGATATTGGTTGCGCTTGTGGTTGCCGCGGCAAAATATCCTAACGACTGATTCAATACCATACCTAGTAAAGCTAAAAAAGCTAACTTAGCTAAATACGGTTTAATGATGACTCGTTCACGCCATACCGACTTAGCTAAAAAAGGGGTTAATGCCACTAAAGCAAAAAACCACCGATAGAACGAAATCGCACCGGGGTCGATGACACTGAAGGCCATTTTGTTAACAATCGCATTTCCGGCCCAGATCGCAACCGTAAAAAGAGGGAGTAAATAGAACATTTTAAGCCTTAGATAAAACAGTTATTTCAATAAGGGAGATTGAAATAGAGGACGACGCTATTTTGTCACTTCCTATGAGAAATATATATTCGTAACCAGACATAGAAAATGCTTAGTCGGACATTTATTAATGAAAATGATAAAACCCTAACCACCTTACTCTGTTGTCACAAGTAATATGCTTAGGGTTTTAAATTGAAGACTATATGTGAGTTAGCGACTGATTATTTATCGCTCGGCAATGACTCTTTTTCACAGAACATAGTTGCTGCTAATCGCGCAAGATTGTAAGCATCAACATAGCCTGAGTGTTGACGTCCTTCCCAAGCCACACCGGCAATCTCCATTGCAGCACGTTGCCCTAAGCGCTTATTGGTGACATGACGTTGTAATTTAAATAATGTTGCTAAATTTAAATACTCACGAAAAGGCTCTTTCAATTCTTTTGCAGCGCACTCTTTCTTTAAAATACGGTCATCATGACCCCAAGCACCATAAATCTTATGCCGACCACCAAATTTTTGTTCAATCGAACGTAAAATAGTCGCTAATGGCTTACCATTTTTTTCAATTAGCTCAGGTTTAATCCCAGTTAATTCGGTGCAAAATGATGAAACTTCATCATGTTCAGGTTTTACATAATGCTGTGCTCGTCGCACAATACGGCCCGTATTTAGATCCAGTTCCGCCACCCCAATTTCGATGATTTCACCAGTACGCGATGTGCGGCCATCATTCCAACAACACATTTCGAGGTCAAAACAGACAATACGATCAAAATTCATTAAGCTATCCAAGAGTTACGGGGTAAAACGGGCGCAGATAATACCATTTTGTCACTTCAGGTTCATCCTTGAACCCCAGATTATTATCTTCAATATTACATCACTATCTGCGATACAATTTTATCAGCCCCTTGCTGCGTCGCATGATGAGCATCATAGTATAACGGTTGTGAGTCTTGAATCGCATAACAATTACGACCATCACAAAATTCTTTTATAGGATCAATAAAATGCACATTGCTTGGATAGTGAGCCTGCTGGAAATGCCGTAAAATATCCTTATTTCGCTGCTGATAATATGCAAGGGAAACAGATTTCATATCATTAACTGTATTACTAACCCAATAATTTTCATAAAATAATTTACTAATACTACGCCCCATTTCAGGCTTAGGTTTTATCACGTACACATTTTTTTTTGTTTTAGCTAATTTCAATACTAACGCATCAAACGATGTTAATATTCCCGCATATTCCGGCATTTTTTTATGTGATAACCGAGGGTATATTCCTCCATTTTCACCATATAAACCCGCTGAATAACGATGAATCAAGACCACATTTTGGATCTGCTTATTTTGTAAAATATAGTCAGCCGCTTCATTATACCAACGAGAGCAAGAGCTAAAATCATTACCTTTTCCATAAGAAGGAATACACCCTGCGAAACTAAAATGTTTAACGCCTTGATCTGTTGCTTTTAAACGTTGGGCTAACGCATAACTAATACTAATCGCATGGCTATCGCCAAGCACTGCCCAATTAATATCATGCCCATAATACTCACATGCTTTAGTTGGATCTTGATAATCATAAATATGACAATTCACTCGATTAGGCGTCGATTTAATATCTTTTACGATGTTATTTACACTAACTGGAAATCTATCGATAGCAAAACCATTATTTTTAAATACTATCGCAGCTGCTCCCCCCACAATAATAATTAGCCATAAAGGTTTACTCATGGTTAACTGACGTAATAATGATGGCGATTTAAGCGCTACTTTGCGATTTTCAATATAGGTATAACTCAAATAACCCAAGACTATTGATACAGGTATCCCTATAAATTCAAAAAAAGGTATTGATAAATAATAGCCCACCACAACAATTGGCCAATGCCATAAATAGATTGAATATGACCATGTACCTAGGCGCTGAAAAACAGCGTTATTAAAGAAACCACCTTGATAATTAGCTACAATAATAAGAAAGGCACCTTCAACAGGCATCAAAGACAAGTACCCCGGCCACATGTCTTTTTCGCTCATCGTACTATAAGCAGCAATAATCAACATGACGCCTAACCACTGGCAATACTTCTGATTCTTTTCATTGAGCTGAATCGGATATAAATAGGCTAAACCGCCTAATAGCATCTCCCAACCACGCGCTGGCAATAAAAAATAAGAATACGTTGGGTTTTGGTAGCTCACATACACATTAAATAAAAAGCCACAGCCCGTAACAATTAACAATACTCTTTTTATACTATTGAAATTTAATATTTTTTTTAGAATAACCAATAAAATTGGATAAATAATATAAAATTGCCATTCAACAGAAAGCGACCAGGTATGCAATAACCATTTTTCATGAGATGTTGCATCAAAATATCCAGACTCTTTAAAATAAAAAATATTGGAGATAAAGCCACTACTGCCTGCAATGTGCTTACCCAATATTCGATAATCTACAGGGGTTAAGTAAAACCAACCTAATATTAATAAAACGCTGCACACCACCATTAATGGTGGAATGATACGATTCGCACGTGCAATATAAAATTGAATAATAGAAAATTTGTTATTATCTATCCCTCGAAAGATAATACTGGTCATTAGAAAACCAGAAATAACAAAAAACACATCAACCCCAGCAAAACCACCGGGAATGCGGATCCATGGTGGATTGAAGTGATAAAGCACTACCGCAATAACTGCAAGGGCACGTAAGCCATTAATATCGGCTCTAAATTTCATAATATTCCTATACAGCTAACATATTGATGACGCTGAAAAATGAAGAACAAGAAAATAAACGATAACCTTAATTTTAATGTCATAAAAACAACAAATTTGACAATTACTAACAATATTTAAAGCTCAAACAAACAACATGCATATGTATAAAATATAACATCAGCACTAAAGGTGCTCATGGGTTATGCTCTTTAGGAGGGATATTGATATAACTAAGAAATAAACCGCATCATAAAAGCAATTACTTATCTCAAATTGTTTCTTTCTTCTCTCTCTTAGTGGCTGATATACTTAATACTTAATACTTAATACTTAATACTTAATACTTAATAACATCATTTGGATTCATAATGACCATTATTTATAACCCAATTATTGACAATAATAATCCACCTGATGATATATTTTTTGTTCATGAAGTTTTTGAACCTGACACCAGTACCCTCTACCATAGTCATTACTGGGGTCAACTACATCTTGTTACTAATGGTATTATTGAACTGAGTACTCACAATAATCGTTTTTTAGCACCGCCTCGTTATGCATTGTGGATACCAGCCATGATTGAACATAAAAGTTACATTCGTCGTAGCCTTAATTATTGTTCAATGAATGTGTGTTCACCGTTATCCGATCAACTTCCGGCTTATCCATGCTTACTTGAAGTCACTGATGTAATAACCGCTATTATTGAAGATCTGCGCCAACGTCAGATTATGGTTGCAACAACCGAGCAAGATAAACGCTTAATCACAGTATTATTTGATCAGGTGCTATTGTGTAAAGAACACGACCAATTTCTGCCCACCAGCGAAGATAAACTATTACAACCGATCCTTATTGAGTTAGAGCATAACCCAACCAATAATTTATCACTCACCCAGTGGGCACAACAGCTACATACCACAGAGCGTACATTGGCACGTCATTATAAAAATAAATTAGGCATCAGTTTTACTGAATGGCGACAGCGACGTAAATTTATCTATGCATTACATTTACTGCGCCAAGGCATGTCAGTCAACGAAACGGCGTTAACATTAGGCTATCACCAAGCCTCCCCCTTTATTACCTTATTTAAAAAATATGCAGGTGCCACGCCAGATCAATATCGATTACGGTTAGATTAATCCACCTTCATCAAACGCTTATAGCACTCAAGTCCCCTATAATTCCCTGTATAAAGTGCTTTTCTTGTTACTGCAACCAAAAATAAACACTATCAGCGCCTGTTCTGTGCGCTAGATCTCCTTATCTTGACCTTCAACCTGAGAGTTAAATCACATCTCATTTGGCTGGTTACAAATGTCCAGTAAATGCGCGCTTTATCCCATATCGAGAATAGCTTCTGCCACCCATAATAGCTCCAACAAAACGGCTTACTGCCATCTTAAACCTGTTATGTTCTTGTCCTTATCCGTGGCCAACATCGTCATAACGAAATGGAGTTATTCTTATGAAAAACCAATTATCGCAATTAAAGCGGCACCTCTTAACTGGTACTAGTCACATGCTACCTTTCGTTGTTGCGGGTGGTGTATTACTTGCCTTATCAGTAATGCTAGGTGGTAAAGGTGCTGTACCTCAAGGTGTTTTCCTTGAAGGCCTTTGGGACATGGGTATCGCAGGTTTCACTTTATTCGTACCAGTGCTAGGTGGCTACATTGCTTACTCTATCGCTGACCGTCCAGCACTTGCACCAGGCATGATTGGCGCTTACCTTGCAAACCAAGTTAACGCCGGTTTTATCGGGGCAATCATTGTCGGTTTCATTGCAGGTTACGTCGTACTACAACTAAAACGTATTCCGCTATCTAACAAACTAAAAGCCATCTCAACTTATTTCATTCTTCCTATCGGTGGTACGTTCATTGTTTCAGGTCTAGTTATCTGGGTTATCGGTGCTCCGATTGCAATGGCAATGGAAGGCATGAACACTTGGCTACAAGGCATGGCTGGCACATCTAAAGCTTTCTTAGGTGCCATTCTTGGTGGTATGACAGCCTTTGATATGGGTGGTCCAATCAACAAAGTTGCTACTCTATTTGCTCAAACACAAGTTGGTACTCAACCATGGTTAATGGGTGGTGTGGGTGTTGCTATCTGTGTACCACCACTAGGTATGTTCCTTGCAACTCTATTATCACCTAAGCGTTACTCTGATGAAGAGCGCGAAGCAGGCAAAGCGGCTGGCATCATGGGCTGTATCGGTATCACTGAAGGTGCAATCCCGTTCGCTGCTGCTGACCCAGTACGTGTAATCCCGTCAATCGTTGTCGGTGGTATCGTTGGTAACGTTACTGCATTCTTGTTCGGTGTCCTAAACCACGCTCCTTGGGGTGGTCTGATTGTTCTTCCGGTTGTTGATGGTCGTATCTTCTACATCGTGGCTATCATTGCGGGCTCTGTAACGACGGCACTCATGGTTAACTTCCTTAAAAAGCCAATTGCAGACCGTGAAGAAGATAAAGCGCAAGCTGCTGCATCTGATGACCTAGACCTAAGTTTTGATTAATAACATCGCATTCATTTATCAACGCGTTAATCGCATTAAATAACAAATTTGGAGATTCACATGAAATTATTAGCTATCACTTCTTGCCCATCTGGTGTTGCACATACATACATGGCTGCTGAAGCACTAGAAGTTGCCGCAAAAGCAAAAGGCTGGGATGTTAAAGTTGAAACACAAGGCTCTATCGGTATCGAAAACGAAATCACCATGAGTGAAGTCGCTGACGCTGATATTATTATTCTGACTAAAGATATCGCCATTAAAAACGAAGAGCGTTTCGCAGGTAAGAAAATTGTCCGTGTAGGCGTGGCTGATGCAGTAAAGAAAGCACCACAAATCATGGATAAAATTGAAGCGCATTTAGCTCAAGCTTAATCATGCGATAAGGCACAATTAAATGTGTGCCTTATGATTTACCCGTCAAATAAAGCCACCTTAGATCACGTTATTTAAGGTGGCTTTTTATATAACAGCTAAAACAGCCTCATCATCAAAATAAACTGGCATCAAGATAACAAATTCAAGAGCATTATATCGCAATCAACCACCAGCTAACTGATAATACTCATATTCATACATATAGTGCTTTTTTAGTGGTCTTTAGTCATTCATCAGTCCACGTCCATACTGAATAACAATAAGTAGACGCAAGACATGCATAATATTTTTATTGATTTGCTTGATAGTGCCATTTCTGATTTTGAATCTTTAAATAACATTTGGTTTGCTGGTGACTCGTTACCACCGCTAGAATCAAGTTATCAAGTTAACTTTCCACGACTTGAACTGGTATTTAAAGGCCGTTATGCCAATACCTTTGATAATCAACAATCAAATGTAGCAGATATCACTCTTGGCGTTGGCGAAGCATTATTCATTCCTGCCAATGCATGGAATAAACCAGATTGGCAACACGAGTGCTCAGTATTAAGTTTATTGTTTGGCAAGAGTCAACTTGGCTTTAGCTTGGTCAGTAAGCGAGAAAATGAAGACGGATTTTATGATGTGCAAAAATACAGCGTACCGCAACGCAGTAGCCATGCTATCGATCATATTCTCAATGCCTTATCAAGCTTAACCCATGAAAAGAAAAAACAACCTGCTGATAAATTTCTATTAATAGCTTTGCTGTGTTATTGCAAAGACATGCTTGAAATGCCAACGGCTGACTGTACCCGTCGTAGCCAAGATTTATTTAAAGGCATCTGTATTTACGTCCAAGAAAATTTTCACCGTAATATTAACCGTAATACGGTTGCTGAAAGGTTTAATATCTCACCCAATCACCTCTCGCGCTTATTTCGCCAAGAAGGCCATATGCGGTTTGCCGATTATATCGCTTGGGTACGTTTAGAACGGGCTAAATTCATGCTAAAACGCTACAACTTCCGTTTAGAAGAGGTGGCAAATCGGTGTGGTTATCATGATTCCAATTACTTTTGTCGTGTTTTTAAACGTAAAACTGGCAAGACACCAACAGAATACCGAGTGCATTAAAAAATAAGGCAAACAACTGAATATTTATATTCTATATTTGCCTATTTCTATTAAAGCGAATAAGCATAAAATTATCCGCTTTAATGGTTTATTACATAAATGAAAACATCACTGCAAGCCTTGATCGTTCTTTGCGCATGTAACATTAGCTTCTCTGCTTTTGCTAATACAACATCGGCCATGGAATCACCATTATCAATTCCATTTTCTCAGCAGATCCATAGCTATCAATATTCTGGCGTCGTTAATAACGATGTTACTAATGACTTCAGTTTCTACGGTCATCAAGGCCAGAAAATCACTACCTTAGTAACAACTGATAGCGCGAAATTATGGGTGACAATTAAGCATCCACAGATGAAACAAGCGGTCGACATTTCAGCTATTTCAACTAACCCTAATCAGCGCGATACTTATACTTTACCTTTTACTGGTCAATATCATCTTAGTATCGGTGAATATCACGCCATCAGTAAACGTAACTCAAGCCAAAACTACACGCTAAAAATCACTTTGAATTAAAGTTTATAGCCACTTAAAACAAATGACATTGAAATCAATAAATCTCGATGTCATTTGTTCATCAAACATAATGACAAATCATCCCCGCCAGCCATATCCTCAACCTATCACAGAGTATTTAACACGGTCACATATCCATCAATTGGGTACATAAGTCCAGTTACAACGCCTTTTGTCCACTGCTAATTTTTTAACGAGCGTAATACACTCTTACTTTATTCGCGCAGTTGACAGGAGTCTCACGTGTCGCATATTTCATTAGATGGTCAGTGGCTACTCACTTCCCCACAGCATTCACATATTTCTATTCCATGCTCACTGCCTGGCGATGTACATTCAGCGCTCATTCAAGCGGATTTACTGCCACAACCTTATTTCGGTTGTAATGAAGAATTAATTCAATGGGTCGGTGAAAGTGAGTGGCAACTAACAACAGACTTCACACTCACAACCGAGCAACTAACTGCAACCGCCATCGATTTGAATTTATCGTTTGTTGATACCATGGCTATCGTTAGCATTAACGGTACTCAGGTATTAACCTGTAGCAACATGTTCCGTCTTTATCAGGTTAATGTTCTGCCCTACCTACAACAGGGTGTAAATCACATCAGTATTGCATTAGCGCGTAATGATAGTGAAGCACAACGACGTGCAGAAAAACTACCTTTCCCCGTGCCATGGGCGGTCGGTAATAATCAAATTCCACACATGAATACTCTGCGTAAAACCCAATGTCACGCGGGCTGGGATTGGGGCATTTGTTTATTATCAACAGGGGTATATAACTCGCTAACACTCACCCCTGTTTATGACACTCGCTTACACCATGTTAGAACCCAACAAGCATGGCTACCCAATGGCGATTGTGAAGTCACAGTTAACGTTGATTGCGAAGTACTGAAGGACGGTGCGGAGCAAGCACTTGAAATCAACTTTGATAAGCAAGTACACACTATCGCTATAAATAATACAAACAATGGCATTCAAACCGTTACCACCACTCTTATCGTGAAAGATCCACAGCGCTGGTGGCCTGCAGGTTATGGCGAGCAGCCGCTATACCCATTAACGGTTACGCTTAATAATCACACCATCACCAAAAAACTTGGACTACGTGAACTCACATTAGATACACAAACCGATACTATTGGTAGTGCAATGACATTTGTGGTTAATGGCAATGCGATCACTGCCAAAGGTGCCAATTGGATTCCACTCGATGCCCTACCCAGCCGTCAAACTCCTGCACGTTATCGTCAATTATTAGAAGATGCAGTTGCCGCTAACATGAATATGATCCGTGTGTGGGGCGGTGGCATGTATGAGCATGATATTTTTTATGAGTTGTGCGACGAACTCGGATTATTAGTGTGGCAAGATCTGATGTTTGCTTGCGCCTTATATCCATCAACCACAGAGTTTTTAGCTGATGTTGAATTAGAAATTGTTGACCAAGTAAAACGCCTAGCGGATCACCCCTCACTGGCATTATGGTGTGGTGATAACGAAGTCATTGGCGCGATTGGCTGGTATGACGAATCTAAACACAATCGTGAAAAATACGTAGTGAATTACGACCGTTTAAATCGCATGCTGCAACAAGTGGTTGAACAGTACGATCCTAGCCGTCGTTTTTGGGCAAGCTCACCGTGTAATGGCGAACTCGATTTTGGTGATGCATGGCATGACGATAACCGTGGCGATATGCATTTCTGGGATGTATGGCATTCAGGTAAATCGTTCGATGCATACCACAGTGTTAAACCACGTTTTTGTTCGGAATTTGGTTATCAATCATGGCCATCTTTGCCTACGGTAAAAACCTTCGCCGACAGTGAAGATTGGAATGTCACCTCGCCGACATTTGAACAGCACCAAAAGAACGGTCGTGGTAATAGCATTATGACCGAAATGTTTACCCGCTATTTCCGCTTTCCGGTTGGGTTTGCCAACATGTTGTATTTAAGCCAAGTACAACAAGCGATCGCGATTAAAACAGCGACTGAGTTTTGGCGCGCTCATAAACAACATTGCCGTGGTATTCTCTATTGGCAACTCAATGACTGCTGGCCGGTGAGTTCATGGTCAAGTATTGAATATACCGGGCGTTGGAAACAGCTCCATCATCACGCAAAACGTTTCTTTGCCCCTGTGATGGCGACATTTATTCAACAGCCGCAGCAACCTCTAACACTGCATGTGGTTAATGATCATCATCAACCGATGCCAATTAGCGGAACAGTGATCAAGGCAGATTGGCAAGGGAATGTCCTTGCCACATGGCAGCTAGACACCCAATTAGCTACCGACAGCAGTGACATTGTATGGCAAACAGAAGACATCTTAACCGCCACTGAAACTAAACAAGTGTTTTACCATGTAAGCTTAACCTGCGCTGATGGCAGTGTGACTGAAAATACGCATTACCCATGCTTGTTTAAACACGCACAACTGCAAAATCCAATCATTAACACAGAATGGCATCAAGACAACGATACTATTTGGCTAGAACTCGACACTGACTGCCCGGCATTATTTGTTGAACCACAACTTGAATGCCAAGGTCGTTTTAGTGATAGCAGTTTTACTTTATTACCAAGTCATATTACTGGCACGAAACATCGCCTTTATTATATTGGTGATTGTGATCTTAATACATTAAAACAGCATTTAACCTTATATCACCTTCGAGGAACCTATTAGTTTATAAAGCTTCCACAATAATATAAATAACAGCAACAGATACGCATATTTTTATATGTGTATCTTGTTACGACTGTTATTTATTAATAAATACTATCTATTTTCATCATGTTTATACGGAATTTATCTTCTCACATTTATAATAAGGAATTTTCATGATCAGAAATAAAGCCCATACTTTAGCGCTAATAACACTAGCGACATTGTGTGCTTCAAACTCTTTTGCTGCTGAAAAAAATCAATTAACGATTGTGGCTGATTTTTATCCCACCATGATCCGTAACTTTAACCCGTACTTAGCGACAAATTTACGTACCACAACCGATTTTATTTATGAGCCTTTAGTTGTTTTTAACCAAATGCACGGCAATAAACCGGTAATGCGGTTAGCGAAAAACTACTATATGTCTGACGATTTAATGCAAGTCACATTTGAAATTCGCGACGGCGTAAAATGGTCAGATGGAACGCCATTTACCGCTGATGATGTAGTGTATTCATTCCAACTTATTCATGATAAACCTGAGCTTGATCCGAAAAGCATGGATCGCTGGATAAAAAGCATCCATCAGCAAGATAACAAGGTTATTTTTGAATTAACTGAAGCCAACTCTAATCTGCCATTTGAAATTGCTTCGATCCCTATTGTGCCAAAACACATTTGGAAAGACATTGAAAAACCTGAATTATTTACTAATGAAAACCCAGTAGGTTCAGGCCCATTTACTGAAATCGATACCTTTACACCACAGCTTTATGTGCAATGCCGTAACCCTAATTATTGGGATAACGATAACCTAGAAGTCGATTGTTTACGCGTACCGCAAATTGCCAATAACGATCAGCTATTAAATAAAATCATTAAGTCAGAACTTGACTGGACCAGTGCCTTTATTCCTGATGTTGATGCACTGTATGCCGCTCGAAATCCAAACCATAAATACTGGTATCCTGCAGCAAGTACCCAAGCTTTTATGATGAATTTTAAAACGCCGCACCCAGGTAATAATGAAGCGATCAATAACCTTGATTTCCGTCGCGCGTTATCAATGGCTATTGATCGTCAAAAAATCATTGATGTCGCTTTTTATGGCAACGGCATCGTTAATGACTACGCATCAGGCTTAGGTAAAGGCTTAGAATTCTGGGCTGATAAAGATATTTACAACCAATACAAGGGCTTTAACACTTACAACATTGATAACGCCAAAGCATTATTAGCAAAAGCAGGCTTTAAAGATATTGATGGTGACGGTTATGTAGAAACGCCTACAGGTAAAAAGATAGAAATTGCAATTCAATCTCCAACCGGCTGGACTGATTTCAACAACACCGTTCAACTTGGGGTTGAGCAGTTACAAATGGCAGGCGTTGATGTCAAAGCCAAAACCTCTGATTTTGCGGTCTATAACCAAGCCATGACCAATGGTACTTATGATATGGCTTACACTAACTATTTTAACGGTGCCGACCCTTACCGTTACTGGAACAGCGCCTATCATTCTCGTTATCAAGAAGGTGCGAGCATGCCACGTTTTGCAATGCACTTCTTTAAAAATGCTGATTTAGACCAGTTACTGGATAATTTCTACAAAACTGCGAATCAGGATGAGCAAATGGTTATCGCCCATAAGATTCAAAAAATTATTGCCGAAAACCAAATCACGATTCCAGTCATGTCTGGCGTTGATGTGTACCAATTTAATGAAAGTCGTTATACCGGTTGGTGGAGCACAGACAACCCTAAAGGTCGTCCTTTAGCATGGGCGGGCGTTCCTGAGCGTTTATTACACGTATTAGATTTAAAACCAAAAGCGTAATACCAACCATACCGTTATCTTTTGATAACGGTATTTATTTCGCTGTGATATCAGCCCAAATATATAAAGCTACCGTTATTTATTTAACGATCGCTTTCAATATTTAGTGCTTATTAAATCAAATATCTTTATTAGGAATAAATACGATGGGCTTTTTCTTTCGTCGATTATCATTTTATTTTGTCGCGTTATTATTTGCAGCCACATTAAACTTTATATTGCCTCGCGCCATGCCTGGTGATCCCGTTACGATGATGTTTGCTAATGCTACCTCACACGTTAGCCCTGAACGTATTGAAGCCATGAAAAAACTGCTTGGCTTTGTTGATGGCCCTTTATATGAACAATACTTTTCTTATCTTGCCAATATATTTACCGGACAATGGGGAACCTCCATTAAGTTTTATCCATTATCGGTTAATGATCTGCTTGGTAGTGCCATTGGTTGGTCATTATTTCTAACCGGAACTGCGGTTGTTTTATCGTTTTGTATTGGCTCAGTAATGGGTATTTTTGCCGCTTGGCGTCGTGGCAGCTATTACGACACCTTTATTTCGCCAAGTACGTTGGTGGTGCAATCTATCCCGTCAGTGGTTATTGCGATGCTGGTGATGTTCACCTTTGCCATCGGCTTAGAATGGTTCCCGATTGGCAATGCTTACACCTCTGGCACTACGCCTGATTGGTCAAGCTGGGCATTTTATAAAGATGTCATGTATCACGCTGCCCTGCCGTTGTTATGTGCCACTGTCAGCCAAATTGGTGGCTTTTTAATTAGCATGCGTAACAACATGATTAACTTGCTTAATGAAGACTTTATCACCATGGCAAAAGCCAAAGGATTAAGTGAACATCGCGTTATTTTTAACTATGCCGCTCGTAATGCCATGCTGCCTAGCGTAACCGCACTATCAATGGCCTTAGGTACTGCAATCAGTGGCCAGTTAATTGTGGAAATGATCTTTAACTACCCCGGTCTTGGAACCGTTTTGTTAAACGCAATTCACGCCCGTGATTACCAAGTACTTCAAGGACAATTATTACTGATGACCTTATTTATGTTGTTCTTTAACTTTATGGCCGATCTATTAATTGTGCTGTTAGACCCACGTCTACGTAAGGGAGATCGATAACATGAAAGGTATTATTCAATTATTAATTCGTAATCCTAAGTCATTAACTGGACTCTGTATTTTAGTGGTATTTGTATTAGCGGCTCTGTTTGCGCCAATGATCACTAATCATGCACCAGATAGAGGAACAGGCAACCCTCATGAATACCCAGCTTTTGTAGTAAAAGCCGCGCAGAATAATCCTGATGGTTGGATAGCGAAAAACTTAGCGACCAATAAACGTACCCTGCTGATGTCAAAAAAAGCCGATCATATTTTAGGGACTACCCGCATGGGGCGTGATGTGTGGTCACAATTAATTTATGGCGCACGTACTTCACTGGCCGTTGGTTTAGGCGCAGGTATTTTAGTGTGTTTTCTGGCAACCTTAATCGGTGTTTCAGCTGGATATTTTGGCGGTAAAGTTGATGAAATTTTAACGGCAGCCATGAATATCATGTTGGTGATTCCACAATTACCGTTGCTATTTATTATTGCTGCGTTTATTGGTCAGGCTGGGCCATTTACGATAGCGATTGTGATCGCCATTACTTCATGGGCATGGGGTGCGCGAGTGGTGCGTTCTCAAACGCTATCTTTACGTGAAAAAGAATTTATTCGTGCTGCAGAAGTATTAGGTGAATCACCGTGGCGCATTATTGCCGTTGAAATTCTGCCTAACTTAATGTCGATTGTTGGTGCTAGTTTTATAGGCTGTGTATTGCTCGCGATCATGACCGAAGCCAGCTTATCGTTCCTTGGTCTTGGTGATCCAAATGCCATCAGTTGGGGGGTGATGCTATATAACGTCCAAACTTCATCATCGATGCTGATTGGCGCATGGTGGGAAATACTTGCACCATGTATGGCGCTTATTTTTATTGCTATCGGTTTATCGTTATTAAACTTTGCCGTCGATGAAATTGCCAACCCTCAGTTACGTTCTCACAAAGGCATGCGTCGTTGGCAACAGCGCAGTGATGCAACCCTTATCGATACTCAAACCGAAATGCCTCACCCTATCGCTGATGGTGGAATCAAATAATGAAGAGTAACCCATTAACTTTAACTTTTAATCGTGAGCATCAATGCGATCAATTAACGCGAACGTTTCATCTGACCTTGGGTAAACATTCAACATTAACCGTTAACCAAGATGTGAATGATTTTAATGCTGAGATCAGTAAGTGCGTTATTGCTGTTGCTGATATTCAAGATATTGGCTATTTAATCGCGACTACATTTACGCAAGCGACCACGCTTCAATTGTGCATAGATGCCGATATTGCCACTCGTTTTGAACGTCAGCAATGGCTGAAATGGCTCTCTTTTGGTTTAGCGTTATCAAATTATCATTATCGTCACACTAACAGCTCATTATTAACCCCAACACTGGCAGATTTCACCTTATTGAATGCTGATGCTAGTGATAACACAGCGTTTGAAAATGGTAAAATTCTTGCTCACAGTCAATTGATTGCACGCGAGTTAACCAATAAACCGGGAAATATTCTGTATCCACAATCCTTTGTCGAAGCTGTAGAAGCATTAGCGATTAATAACATTAAGTTATCTTATCTCGATGATGCAATGATGCTTGAACAAGGCTTTGGCGGCTTAATGAGTATCGCCCAAGGCAGTGATCGCGAAGCACGCTTGTTATGCCTCGACTATCATCCTCAAGATCCCAAGTTTACCGTCGCTTTAGTCGGTAAAGGCGTAACCTTTGATTCCGGTGGTATCAGCATTAAACAACCACGATACATGAGCACCATGAAAGTCGATATGGGCGGTGCAGCGGCGGTTGTTGGTGCACTTAATGCTATTGCACAACTGCAATTACCTATTCGAGTGATTGGCTTATGTGGCTTGGTTGAAAACATGCCGTCAGGTAAAGCCATTAAACCCGGTGATGTGGTAACGATGCTCAATAAAACCAATGTTGAAATCATCACCACCGATGCCGAAGGGCGAATGGTGCTAGCGGATGTATTGCACTATGCTCAGCAGCACTACCAACCTGATTATTTAGTCGATATTGCAACCTTAACTGGCGGTACTGGTATTGCACTTGGTAAAGCCTATGCCTCATTAATGGGTAATGATAATAATTTAATTACGCGTGCTCAAACAGCAGGTCAAGCATGTTCTGAACCGTTATGGCCGATGCCGACGGGTGGCATGTTTACCACCGCACTTGAAAGTGACTTTGCTGATCTGCGCCACGGTAGCGAAGAGCCTGACGGTAGCCCATGTGTTGCAGCTACCTTTTTAGAACACTTTATTCAACCTGATCAAAAATGGATCCATATTGATTCAGCCGCAATGTCACTGGGTATGAATCACCGTAAAATTTACCCGAAAGCCACAACGGGCTACGGCACTTTATTATTAACCGAGCTTTGCCAACAATTGATCTTGCAAGATCGGTTGCACCAATAACAAGGACGTTGAACATGATCTTATTAGCAAACTCAGAAGCCTACCCAGGCATTGAAGCATCAGCACGTCGCCTGCAAGCAGGTGAAGAAGGCTTACGGGCTTTAGTTGAAGGCATTAAGCTGGTGGAATTAGATCCACGGGTGCGTACCGTGGGCTATGGCGGCTGGCCTAACGTATTAGGCGAAATGGAATTAGATGCATCGGTAATGGACGGTGACAGTCTACGTACTGGCGCTGTTGGTGCATTAAAAGGTTACATCCACCCAATAGAAGTCGCCTATAAGGTAATGACCGATCTCAACCATGAAATTTTAGTTGGTGAAGGTGCGGCTATTTTTGCCAATGAAATTAATGCGGTTGCTGGTAACAATCTTATCGAAGATTCAAAGCAAGTGTGGTGGGAAAAGCTAGAGCAAGCCATGACACCTGAGCAACAAGCAGCATTTCCTAATGTACCTCTTGCGCCATTATCAAATAATGCCACCGATCCTGAACGGGTACGTGACACTACCGTCTTTTTAAGCAGTGATATTAATAACAAAATTACTGCAGCCACGTCTACTTCTGGTTGGGCATGGAAATACCCTGGTCGGTTAGGTGATAGCCCAATTATTGGTGCTGGCTCTTATGCTGACAGTCGTTACGGGGCTTGTGCGTGTACTCACACCGGGGAAATGAGTATTCGTTGTTCAACGGCTCATGCGGTAGTGTTATATATGAAAATGGGCATGACCCTTGATGACGCTGTGTATGAAGCAATTCGCGATCTTGATTATCTAAAAGATGGCTATACTGAAGGCGTTACTATTCATGCGATAGATTGCCACGGTAATCACAAAGTGGTGAGTTTAAATTGTCCGGGTAATATTACTTATTGGTTGTGGCAAACGGGCATGGATAAGCCAGAAGAGCGCCAAGCTGAAGTGATCATGACTAAGTAATTATTCTCACAGAAAAGAGAACACAGTGACACTAAGATCAACAACACCCTGCTAAGATCATACTTACAGGGTGTTGTTATATAGCAATGGTCATTTCATTATTTACATTTATTAAGTACAAATCCCCACAGCTTTTGCCATATCACATCAAGTTGATTATAAGGTACATAATCATAGCGAAAGGCTTTACTATCATCTTCTGCAATACTTTTTACATACTGCTTATTATCGGTAGTGACAATTTTCGTAAAACCACGCGTATAAGGCGACACTTCACGTTCAAGAAAACGTAAAGCTTGGCGAGGATCCGTCGTCACTTTTATAATATCAGGATGATGAGATAAGCCATGAGTGATCTTCAACTTAAACCTTGTCATTATTGCTGTCCTTGAAACGATTGAGATACTCAACAACCGTGAAAATGGAAATATAATAAAGAAATTTAAATAAAATATACTCGCTCTTGTTTCTTTTAAATATCAGCAATATGTTTCAATTTGTATGAAAGATAGGAAGTTGTAACAAAGGCTATCATCAAAGAATAAACAACGAAGTATTATTAAAAATAAGGCAATCATATCGGGTTTAATCTGGCAACTGACTAATCCTGAATTCAAATGGAAACACTTTTCCCTTAAGATCATTCTCCATATCTGTGCCAATAAAACAAAACCCGCCCCCAATAAAGGGCGCGGGTTTTGTTATTCTTAAAGGTAAGTTAACGCACTATTTCCAGAATAATAGGCCGAGCTTGGAATTTAGCATCTTTATATATATCCATAAACTCTTCTTCAAAGGTGTCGTTATATTGCTTGATGACTTCAATAATTGGCACAAGTTTCTCTTGAGGAATGATTAATTTACAGCCAGCCATAGAGTTATGCGAACATAAAGTATAATCTTCTTCTCTAAAATTTAGTAATTTAGCGTAGCCGTCAAACAAGCACTGATTCTTATATGGTACAGAACGAAAGTTTGTCATCGTAAATGACATCAATGCTGCGCCGCCAGCCCCCACAAATGCCATCGGTCCAATGAATATTGCCGCAAACACACAAATAGCGCAACCAACCCATGCCGAGCGTCTTACAATGGTGTAAGCAATCTCAGGAATTATCTGCTCACTTGTTGAGTACATCCCGTACTTATTTATCGCGTAATAGTGGCGCTTGTCTGCATTAAGTAAATAGCGATACCAAGGGCTCAGAATAATAGCATTCAAGGTAAATATCCCTGCCACTATTAATCCAGTGCTATCACGTAAAAAAAACAAAGTAATCCAACCGATAAGGACTAAAACTAAAAAAATACCATAAGTTGTTTTAGTTCGGCTATGATCAGGATTAATTATCAGCTCCCACTCATAGACAGGAGTCGTGGCATAGAGGCGTTCAAGTTGTTGTTCTTTATCAAGTATTTCCATTACTTTAATCCTGTTGTAGGGAGTTTAAGGCCAGCGATACCGTTAGGATTGATAATCACGTCTTCGGTTTTTTCTAAATCAAACGTTCCCGTTTTGTTTAAACGCCCTACGTAACTTTGGCAATTATGTGTCCATGCTCTGTCGTAGTTTATCGCAATAACAACAGTATCACCTTCATCATGGGTCACAGGAACTGCAATATAAAAGACACCGTTCGCCGTTTTCTTCCGTTTAGCTTGAGTGACATCAATCATCACTTTCCGCGGTTTATTCATTTCTTCTTGGATGACGTGAGGAGGCGCATAACTCAAATTTATATTTTTAGACTTTTTCTGTACAACGATTTGTAAATCGTAATGTTGCTTCTCATCATCGAAGAGATAAGAGGGCAAATATATATCGACACTGTCCTTAGTCAATTCGATCTTAGGCTTCCAGATGATATTTTCTAGCCCCATTAACTATTGTTCTAGTGTTTGTATTTTTGGTGATTTGCCCCAAGTTGAACCTTGTAACCATTTTTGCATTTCATCGCGGTGAAAATAATTATACAGAAGGGTATTGGTGGCTGATGAAATCCATGACCTTCTCGAAATGCTTACATCGTCACTTTCTTTCTCTATCGAGCGACAGAACCCAATAAAAACCGCTCATAAATAACAAGCGGTTATTGATCTTTGTATAAACTCTTTTAACGCACTATTTCCAGAATAACAGGCCGAGCGTGGAATTTAGCATCTTTATATAAATCAACGAACTCTTCTTCAAAGGTGTCGTTATATTGCTTGATGACTTCAATAATTGGCGTTAATTTACTTTCTGGAATAATTAACGAAATCAATGAATGTTCTGTTCTTAGAAGATAATCATTTGCACGATAGTTTTTTAATATGGCAGATGTATCAAACAAACACTGACTTTTATGTGGTATAGAACGAAAGTTTGTCATCGTAAATGACATCAATGCTGCGCCGCCAGCCCCCACAAATGCCATCGGTCCAATGAATATTGCCGCAAACACACAAATAGCGCAGCCAACCCATGCCGAGCGTCTTACTATGGTATAAGCAATTTCTGGGATGATTTGTTCTTCTGTTGAGTACATCCCGTACTGATTTATCGCATAATAGTGGCGTTTATCTGCATTCACTAAATAGCGAAACCATGGACATAAAAAAGCAGCTCCTAATATTGGTACAACTGAAAATGCACCAGAGTCTGTCAAAAAAAATATCACACTAAGTAAAATAGAAAACAAAAGAAAGAAATATGTCATTTGTGTTCGAAAAGGTATTGGATTAACAATTAGCTCCCATTCGTAGACAGGAGGAGTGGCATAGAGGCGTTCAAATTGTTTTTCTTTATCAAGTGGTTCCATTACTTTAATCCTACTATAGACAGTTTGATACCGACGGCGCCGTTAGAGTTGCTTATTGCGTCTTCGGGTTTTTCTAAATCAAACGTTCCCGTTTTGTTTATATTCCCTACGTAACTTTGGCTATTATGTGTCCATGCTCTGTCGTAGTTTATGGCAATAGCGACTGTATCTCCCTGATCATACTTAACAGGAACCGAAATATACGTAACATTCGTTGCTGTTTTCATTACTTTTGCTTGAGTAACATCAACCATCACCTTCGATGGTTTTTTCATTTCTGTTGCAATGTCAGCATAAGAAGTACTCTTCTTTTTATTTACCACCACTTGTAAATCGCAATGTTGCTTCTCATCATCGAAGAGATAAGAAGGCAAATATATATCGACACTGTTTTTAGTCAATTCGATCTTTGGCTTCCAGATGATATTTTCTAGCCCCATTAACTCTTGTTCTGGTGTTTGTATTTTTGGTGATTTACCCCAAGTTGAACCTTTTAACCACTTTTGCATTTCATCGCGATGAAAATAATTATACAAACCCGAGAAGATTAGGTAGGCAATACCTGCATAGAATAAGGCACTGACCATCCAAGCCGCAATGATTCCACCAATTGTGACATCAGTGGCAAGATAAACTAATTGAGTAAAAGAAACTCCAGTTTGCACAAAAAGTGCAAGTCCCTTACCCGTCAATAAGACTTTCTCAAAGATATCGTCTGACTGGCTCCATTGTCTTTCGGTTAAATACATTTCTGTACTGGCTGCAAACAAACCAAAGATAGCGGTTACTTTCGCCGCGGCCGCAAAGCGTTTTATCACTACTTGTTGATTAAGGTGCTTACTGGAGGATTCAGCGAAAGCATTTTTCACTGACAATGTAACAAGTTCATTAGCAATTACTTGCGCATCACGCCCCACTCCCGCAAATGCAGAGAGAGTCCACGATATCGTTGATGCTAATTCGATATACACATCCGCTTGCTCTTGGGTAGAACTCGCATTATTGAGTTTAGAGACCACTTGCTTAGACACAACCGATAAATTCCAAAGGTTGCAAATTGCTGCAAATCCACCAATAACAGTGCCTGCACCGTTAATACTTTCCATTGATTGGCCAATACGAGAACGAAGCCCAACAATTGACGCAGTCAGTTTCTCACGCACCGCAGTATTCATGGCTTCTGTTTCAAACGTGATCAATAGTGGCATTTCTTGTGCGATATGATTTGCGATTTGTTGTTTTGTCTTCGCCAATGCATTACGCATTGCGGTTGTATTCTGGGAATGTAACTGACCAGATTGACGCTCTGCTTGTTGAAGAAAGGGGGTTAACGTCTTATTAAACTTCGCCAATTGCGTACTATAATCTGAAGAAATTTGAATTTTATTCTCTTTGCTCACTAAACTTCGAGCGACAATAAGCTGTAGTCCAGAATCCACCCCATTTTTACTTGAAAAATGGTATGGAAACAGACTATCCATCAGTCCTTCCCAAGCTGAACGGCTTGCCTTTGAAAATGCGCTTATTGCAGCAACGAGTGTTGCCTTTATCGCATCATCGGTGTCAGGAATACGTCCATCAACAAGCCATCCGTAGCTTTCACCAAGACGAGATACCATATTGGTAACATCACTTGAACTTGAAAGTGAGACCGCATCATACGATATTTTCTTATGGATCACAGATTGAAATTCAGGGCTGTAATAATAAGGCGCCAGTGCCAGTAGTGACTGTTTTTGGGCGGCTTTCCACTCCTTTGATACAGCGGTCATTAAAGAAAATAATTGTGAGAACAATTGATTAAGGAAGCTTTGTCCCTGTTCACTTTCAATATCAATACCGACGCGTAATGCATCTTCTCCCAATGATATTAATGCATTGTCGAGATCTTCAATTAACGGTGCTGCTTCACCTTTTAGTTTATCTAGGTCGTTATATTTATTGGTTAGGAACGTAGACATTCGCTCCCAGTTGATTTCACCAATATTTTTTTCTCGACTTTTGAAGTTTTCAATATCTTTATCTGTTGGAGTGTAACCATAAGTATTTTGGAGTGTATTTCGTGCAACGCTACGTACCGTATCAGAAGATAAGGCATTAACAGCATTAGCTTCACTCCCATATGGTGTTTGCTTCAGTGGGAATTGATAACGTAAGTACTCATTTAAAGCAGCCTCAAACTTTAATGTCTCCAATGGACTGTCTTTTAGTTTATTTTTCAATGCCATTGGCGCAGTTTTTGGGTCATAAGGTACACGTGCAATAGAACGGGTAAACTCTGACATCAGCAGTTTGTGTTTATCTGTATCACTACCAAAGATGAATTCTTTCTGTGCTTGAAATGTGCCTAATTTCAACGCAATGTCGGTAATATCAGCCAATGGATCTTCTAGCGCAATGAATAAACCATCATTAACATTAGCATTTGGAAGGGCTGCTTGATAAGTCGGGGCTGCAATCGCTTTTTTAGTTCGACTAAACTCACCCTCTGACGTAGACGTGTCTGCCTCTAATGGTGTCGAGGTGATTGAAAAACCATTAATGATATATTGACTAACAGAGCCAATATCAGCCACTGAAGACTCAAGATTTTTTGCCATTCCAGCATGAGGCCCATTCATTCTCCGTTTAAATGCCGAGATGTTTAACGGCCGCATCCATTTATTACGGTATTCATCCTCATTACTGAATAGCGTAACAATACGTGGAGTCCAAGCTTGATGCGCGTAGCTAAGCCAAATTGTATCATCGGAATCATAGGTTAAACATGATGCACAAGTACCGCCTTCATGTTGAGCCTTAAAAATTTCACCTTCAATTTTATAAGTATGAAGTACTTTCAGTTTTTTACTAAACACATACAGCCAACCGTCACGAAGCTGACGAAGCGTATAGTGTTGATTAAGTTTAAAGGTCGGCTTCCAATGAGTTCCGTCAGGTAATGAATAAGAGGGCTCTTCTCCCATTGCACCATCAATAGCATATCGAACCGGAATAATACCAACGTCTTTAGCTTGTAGCGGACAGGCTCCCGCAGGTGAACTAGGGCTAGCTGACCCACCAATTTCTGCGGCATTATAAGCATCACTTGACATGAGAAACCTCCTTATGGGCGAGTTCATCAGCTTTTGCTACTCGCATTGACGGTGTTTGCGCTGATGGTGTTTCTAATAATTGCTTGATGTGAGGGTAGCGATCAGTCTTCAACACATTCTCTCCGAGTAATGCGAGAATATTAAAAAAATGAAGGACATCAGTATCTGTTTCAAACTGCATATCATGGGCATTTTGCACCCATTCCTTTATCCAAAGTAAAGGATAATTGTGTTGTTGAAGCGCCTCAGGAAAGTAAGTACTCAAATGTTGATGTACTTTTTCGACGGTATTACGACGAGTGATATCACCTAATTGTTTCCACTGTTGATCTGATAAGTGATAGGCCTTAGGTTTCTCTTTAATATCTATGTTTTCGTCATGACAAAGAGAAATCCATCCCTCGCGGGTTGGCAACCAAGCTTTGGATATAGCAGTCCAGAGATAACATTCTTGATCGTTTAAGATCACATTCATTGCCTCTGGTTGGCCGACTTTAAAAAAAACCTTAGAGCCATATGGCGAAAGAACTTCAAAGAAGTCCGATAGTATGGTGGCAAGCTGGTCGATATTGGCATCACTACTAATGATATATCCCACATTTGCCTGATTATATTGAGTAAACCAAGACATTGCGGTTGGTGTTAGCTTAATGATGAATGGTGATACTTCTCTTAATGGTAAAAAGCGTAACGGGCAAATAGCTTGAGGTTGCAAATCTTGTTGCAGTAATAACAACTCAATTTTTTCAATTTGGCTACCATCAAGAATAAGAAAACACGCTTCATGACTAAGGATGTCAAAGTCGAGGATCGGCTTAGGGAGTTGAAGGCTAAAACTCATTGTGCATTCTCCATACACACTTCACAAACGGGTACTTTTCCCTTCATGGCCTCAAGTTGCTGCGGCCAATTTATGAGTGTTATTGCAGCTAATGCCACGGCAGCTTCAACCGCGCCGGGTAATAACGGTGAAACACCCGCATAGCCTGAACCACTGCCCGCACTCCCTCCTGAGTTTAAATTCACTGCCGCCCCGACCAATGACACACCCGACGCGTCTATTTTGATAAAGCTACCGCCTGCTTTTAATGTAATTTCAGCACCAGCTTCAATCACAACTTTATTACCTGCTTTAATATGAATCTCATTACCCGCATCATTCAATATCGCTTTACCCTGTTTAAGATGTAATGTGCCGTCGATCATCAATGTTTGATCGCCTTTAACATGGTGGCGACTTTCACCATCAACTGTTACATGATCATTCATTTTGATATGGCTAAAGCGTTCATTTTCTACATCAAGGTGTAAATCATGTTTAATGTTATCGGTACGGTCGTTTTCAACTAAGACATTGACATCTTTTTGAGCTCGAACGTAGATTTCTTCTTTGCCAGCTTGGTCTTCAAAACGCAGTTCGTTATAACCATCACCTTGGTGGGTTTCAGTGCGTAAAACAGTGCGGGTCTTATGGGCAGGTAATTCATAAGGGGGCTGATTAGTGGCGTGATAAGTACGGCCTGTGATGATCGGTTGATCAGGATCGCCTTCTAAAAAACTGACAATCACTTCATGACCTACACGAGGCAGGGCAACCATACCATATTGGCTACCCGCCCAACCTTGTGAAACGCGAACCCAACAGCTGGCGTTATCATCACTGTTACTGTAACGATCCCAAGGAAATTGAAGTTTGACTCGCCCAAATGCATCACAATAAATTTCTTCACCCTCAGGCCCAACAACCATCGCGATTTGTGGGCCATCAACGGTGGGTTTGGCATTAAACGGCGGGCGCCAAGGACGATGAGCGGCAATGACAACAAACTCATTATTATAGGTTGTTGCGCCTTCGCCGCCGGCTTCTTCTAATGCTTGGGGTTGAGTACCAACATGGGTGACAGCAATGATCAACCAGTCACGGTTACAACTGTCATCATCATGCTCTTGTAGCGTAAATTTCACGCCGGGAAGAATAGTGGGTACATTAGTTTTAGCATTCGCGGTCTGAGCATCGCGTCGAAGAGATTCAATTCTAAACTGCACAAAAGGTTTACCACTAGCATCGTCTTTATAACGACCAGGGTAATCAAAATGCTCATAGGTGGCTTGTTGATAATCCGCTTCTTTGGCTACTGAAGTTTGCAAAAAACTATAAGCTGGTTTTTTAAAGCTGTAGTCTTTTAGCTGAGCGGATGATGAGCAAATTTGAGTGTTACGCGCAAAAGTTCGAATAAAAGGCACGTTACTGCTACCACCACTGCGGCTGTTGTAAATCAGAGGCTCAACGAGACTGACAGCGTGTTGAGTATCGTCACTAAAGATAAGAGTATTTTTCTTATTGTCGTGATTGAAGTAATAAAAAATCCCTTCTTCCGCGGTAATTCTATCGATAAAGGCTAAATCACTTTCACGGTATTGTACGCAATATTCACGTTGTACCAATTGGCGGCTGATTGCAAAACTATAATCATTAATCCCCATTTCTTGCAGCAAGATAGAGATAATTTCAGGCACCGTTTGTGTTTGGAAAATACGGCTATTTTGACGCAAGGCTAATCGCGCCAAAGGTGGCACAAATTCAACTTGATAGATTGTATGGCTGTGGCCGGTATCGCCTTGAGAAAATTGGCGCACAATACCATGCCATTGCTGTTGTAATTCACCGTGCTGCCAAACCGTCAATTTTGCATTGTGATCAATGGTTTCAAGCGGCGTTAAACTTGAGTTTCGGCTGGCTAAATCGATCGTAAAAGAAAAAGGCAAAGACAACGTATCGTTACCTTTAAATTCAGTCACAGCAAATGTTGACGCGTCAAGCCCTTCAACGGTAAAGGTGAATTGTAATCCTGTTTGTTGTGCCATGATATTGCCTCAATTAAGCCTGTGCTAAAGCGATCAAAAAATGCCTTAGCACAAGCATAAACGCTAAAAGCCCGCACTGGATGACAGCGCGGGCAATAATTATTTGATACTTATGCTTCTAACGGCGCGCGCCAGTCATCAGCACCAGATGTGCCAGAGACAGTGTGATCCCAATTAATTTTGCGGTAAGCCATTGAGATTTCAATAAGTTGAGTGAAATCAGCTTTGATTGAATCTTGGCAATGTGGCATTTGATTGTCGATATTTACAATCGTTGCATCGGTTAACGTAGTTGTGAAGTAATGCTCTTGCTTACCTTCAACAGAGGTGCGGTACCACTTAAGTTCAACCGTTGGCAGCATTTCACCTGATGCCAATGCGTTGTACATCAACGGAACAGATTTGTTTAACGCCACAGTAAATTTAAAAGGTTTATGAACACGTTGACCAGCAGGTTGACCTGACTGTGGGTCAGTTGGCACGGTTACGGTATGCTTAAATTCTTGCACCAGCATTTGGTCTTCGTGGCCTTCAACGTAAATGTTACCAACAGAATTAGCAGTGAATGCATCTGCGGTGATGTTGCCCTGAGTACGACCTTGGATAGAGATATAACATGGAGTTGGAATTGTAATGTCCTTAAAAATATTGGAATTTCATTACTTTTAAAGCAACTTCCATACCACATTAAAAAATAACAATAAAATATTGAATTATAAGTAAATAAAAATAAAAACAATGATTCAACTAATACTCTGAGCAAGTTATTGCCCAGGATCGAGCAAACTATTGCCTAGCGAGCAAATTATCGCCCACATTTACGCTTAGCAATATAAACACCAAATCAAAAGCATAAAAAAGGCCAAGTGCTATGCACTTAGCCTTCATTAAAAATCATCAACCTATTTTAAGACGATATATTTTCATTTAATTTTCGTTAATTAAAATATCGCCTGCAATGCTTGCTTCTTATCACCTGTCATCACAAAACGTAATTCGCCACCGGCTTTGATATCACTGTGTTTAAAGGTTAGGTTAGCACCTAGCTGTTGACCATTAATGGTGACTGACTGCACATACTTATTCACTGGGCTATTATTGTCAGCCACAATGGTAAATTCACCGCCTTTCACATCAATCGCAACCTTATCAAACAATGGACGACCAATTGAATAAGTAGGATCGGCTGGCGTCACTTGGTAAAAGCCTAAAGCACTCATGATGTACCATGCTGACATTTGGCCGACATCTTCATTACCAATCAAACCTGTCGGTTCAGTGGTATAGAACTGATTCATTATTTGATCTAAATATTCTTGTGCTTTCCAAGGCTCATCAGTCAAATTATATAAGTATGGAATATGGTGTGATGGCTCATTACCATGCATATATTGACCAATATAACCGGTTAAATCGGGCAGTTCTTCACCAGTATTTGAAGAGCGAGCAGTAAACAACTCATCTAAGTCTTCACGGAATGATTTTTCAGGCGTCATATTCGGTTTATTTTGAGCAACATCAGCTGCATAAATTTCTTGCTTTAGACGCTCAAAATCATGCATTGGCTGGAATTTCCACTGCCATGCGTTACCTTCAGTAAAGGCAAATTCATCAACAAAATACGGATCAAATGGCAATAGTGGGCATTGCTCCATTGCTTTGCTACTACCATCCGTTTGTACCACATCTATCATCACACATTCATCTTTGCGCGACTCATCAATAGGCTGATTAAATTGTGATGCAGGTTTATTCGGACTAACACTTAATGGGTGATTCTTCGGACGTAAGAAGCCACTAACTTTATCCCAATGCTGCAACCAGTTATCAGCACGGCTTAAAAACTCGTCTTGCAGTTTTACATCACCTGCCATACGCGCAATTTCTGATACTGCCCAATCACCATAAGCAAACTCTAAGGTATAAGATGCTGAGTTCCAGTAGCCATGATGAACATATTTATTTTGTTCATAAACCTTCACTTGCACCACATTTGCAGCACCAATGTTTTGATCGTCAGTCCAATCTGGAAATTCACTTTTCTCATGATAACGCGCGGTGAATTCTGCCGCCTCTAATGCATCTTGCGCATTCACCTTTAAATCCTTTGCCATTGCATCAGCAATAATTGAAATGGCCGGAAAACCAATCATCGTCCCCGTATAATGGCCTTGTAATTCCCACTTAGGTAACATACCGCCATCTTTATATTTACGAATTAAATCATTGGCATATTCTGTCGCGCGTTGTGGATTAATGATAGTTTGTAGGGGATGGAAAGCGCGGAAAGTATCCCACATTGAATACACTGAATAGTTAGGTGTATCCCCAGCGTCTTTAATTTCTTGGGTTCGCATTGCACGATATTGACCATCCACATCTTGGAAAATCATTGGCGCAATAGAAGCATGGTATAGGGCAGTATAGAAAATCTGTTTTTGATCTTCAGTGCCACCTTCAACTTCAACCTTGGCTAACTCGTTATGCCATGCCTGTTGAGATTGCGCTAACACACGATCAAAGCCCCACGCAGGTACTTCTGCATTAAGGTTTTTCTCTGCGCCGTCAATGCCCGTAGGAGATAGACCCACTTTTAATTCTAATGGTTGATCTGTTGGCGCAAACTCTAAATAAGCGATTGTTTTAACCGCTTCAATATTATCATTATTTAATTTAACACTCGTTTCAACCCCATCAATTAATGCGGTTGCTTTCACAATCGGTTGATTAAATTTAGCATAGAAATAGACATGTTGATTATTTGCCCAACCATCTGAACTACGTTGACCTCGAATAGTATATTCATCAATTATTTCAATATTACCGACAGTGGTACGATTACCCCAACTCTTGTTTAACGTATGATCTAAATCGAATTTAATAAATGGAGTAGTCCCTTCAGCGAAGGTATATTTATGATAACCCACACGTGCTGTTGTGGTTAATTCCGCTTTTATATCACCACGGTTTAATTCAACGGAATAATAACCCGCTTCTGCAATTTCATTCGCTTTATCAAAGGTATTATAAGTTGCGTTATTTTTTTCAGTAAACGGTAGGACAAGTATATCGCCTAAATCAGTAATGCCAGTACCACTTAAATGAGTATGTGAAAAACCATACACTGGAATATCTTGTTGCTTGCCATGATCAAAATAACCCGCAGCAGAGCCCCAACCATCCATCTCAGTATCTGGGCTTAACTGTACCATTCCCGATGGATATACCGCACCAGGGAAAGTATGACCATCAGCACCAGTACCAATAAAAGGGTTTACATATTGTAAATATACGTCTGAAACTGGAGTGATATTATCTTTAGATACCGATGTATCATCAGAATTACAACCAACTAATCCCATCGCTAATGCAATAGAAAATGCTATTGGACTCAGTTTATTTATCATTATTATCGACCTATATTATTGATGGTTGAGTAACGAGTTAAATAAATATCAACTCACTTTACATTCGATTAATAATAAAAATAAACACTCTATTTAAATAGTAGCAAAAAAGAACATTTACTGGATTTTTATCACCAACTTATATTTTAGTGACATTGGTTCAACGTAATAATCAATAATATTAATATATAAAAAAGCAGCCATTAAATATAAATGACTGCCGATTATTTTCTTTATTTATTTGTTTAGTTAACTCTAATTATTCAATGAATGAAGCTTGCATAGCCTGAGATTTATCACCTGTCATCACAAATTTAAGTTCACCACCTACTTTAAATTCGGAGTGATTAAAGAACAAACCGTTATCTAACTGCTTACCATTAATTGATACCGATTTTATATACATATTATCATCGGCATTATTAATCGCTTTAACGGTAAAGAAACCGTCTTTTACAGGTAAACGTACTTCATCAAATAATGGCCGTCCAACAGTATATATAGGTGCTGCTGCGTTAACTTGATAGAAACCCATTGCAGACATCACATACCATGCCGACATAGAACCAACATCTTCATTACCAATAATGCCAGCAGGTTCTGCAAAGTACATTTCATCTAAAATATAATCGACCACTTCTTGGGTTTTCCAAGGTTCCGCGGTCCAATTATAAAGGTATGGAATATGATGCGATGGCTCATTACCAAAGGCTACTTGGCCAATCATTCCCGACATATCGGCTGTTTCTGTACCTTCACTACCGGCGGTAAAGGTCGCATCTAAGTTTTTCGCAAACGCAGCTTGCCCACCCATGACCTGTTGCAGACCTTTAATATCATGCGGTACAAACCAAGTCCATTGCCATGCATTACCTTCTGCATAAGGACCTGATTCATGAGCCGTATTATACGGATCAAATGGCGAAATAAACTCACCATCAATGGTTAATGGACGCATAAAACCAGTTACGCCATGCTTGGCATATTCAGTTGGATTGTTATCAAAGTAACGTTCAAATGCTTTTGATCGCGCTAAATATTGTTGCTCAATGTCAGTATTACCCGCAGCTTTAGCAATTTGTGCAATAGCCCAATCATAAAATGCATTTTCTAAGCCGTAAGATACCGACTCTTTAATATTTTCAGCATTTTCATTCGCGACAGGTACAAAACCTTGTTGCTGAGAAAATTTGATGGCATCAGGTAGAACTCGTTTTAATACATCAAGATCCCACTCTTGCGCTAATGTTGCATAGTTATCATAAGTGGATGATTCAACCGCAGCTTGCAGTGCTTGTTGTTTTTCTTGTTGCGTAAATTCATTCGGAAACTTGGTGATTGCATCAGCAATAACAGCAACCGCGGGATAACCAATCATGGTGCCTGTTTCATCCCCTAGATGTTCCCACTTAGGCAATAAACCACTTTCCCGCCATTTCTGAACCATATTCTTGGCATATTGAACGGCACGTTCAGGCTCAGTAATGGTTTTTAATGGATGTAACGCACGGAAAGTATCCCATAATGAATACACCGAAAAGTTTGGTTGTTCAGGCGTTGCTTGACCATAAGCAATAGAATATTCACCTTCGCCATTACGAATAGAACCTTTACCCATACCTCTAAATTCACCACTGACATCTTGATGCACTTGAGGGGCTATTTTTGTATGGTAAAGCGCAGTATAGAAAATTTCTTTTTGCTCTGGCGTACCACCTTTCACATCAAAATTTAATGCTCGTTGCCATTTTTTAACGGCACTGGCGCGAGCTTCATCAAATGACTGATGAGCTTCTGCATCATGGTTTGCTTTAGCACCATCAGCACTCACGGCAGAGATTGCTACCGCAGCATTTACAACTTGGGTATCACCAGCTTCAAATTCAACATAAGCGGTAACGTCCGCTTTAGTACGCTTCACTGGTTTACCCGTTTCATCATGAAGTAACACTGATGCATGCTCGGCAGTTAATCCATCGACAGGCTTACCGTTAGCCAGAATAACAACGTTCTTGATTTTTTTATCAAAGGTCGCATAGAAGAATATTTTTTGATTTTTAGCCCATCCAGAAAAATGTGCGGCATCTCTTTCACCCGTGATCGTATAACCATCATCACTGACCGTTAATTGATTACGTAATGACGTAGAGCCCCAATCACTGTTTAATATAGAATTTAAATCAATTTTTAATTTCTGATCAGTATCTTGAGGATAAGTATAACGATGGAAACCAACCCGTTCAGAAGCGGTTAGCTCAGCTTTAATATCATTGTCTGCAATTTCTACGTTGTAATAGCCAACTTCAGCATGTTCAGTTGTTTTATCCATTTTCACTGAAATAGCGTTACGGTAATCATCATTATCTTCGATATATTTTTGATTATCTTCAGTAAACGGTAAAAATAGAATATCGCCTAATCCCCCCATACCAGTACCGCTTAGGTGAGTATGAGAGAAACCAAATAACGTATCTTTATCGTAATGATAACCTGATGAAGAATGCCACCCCATCAATTCAGTGTCGGGTGAAAGCTGCATCATACCTTCAGGTACCACTGCCCCCGGAAAAGTATGACCATTAAAGCCAGTACCAATAAATGGGTCGACAAATTTAGTGTTACCCGTTAACTCAATCGCAGGTTGATCTTTATCTGGCACAATGGTCGTATTATTTATCGTTTCGTTATTACACCCAGCTAATACTGCTGCGACCATCAGTGCCAAAGGCATTATTTTCATTGTCGACATATCCATTCCCTAGCTTATTTCGTTAGCTGTAGATTGTTATATCGACAACTACGATTGAAAAATTCTAACTGAATTATCAATAAACTTAGTGATAGGATATATAGGATTAATTACGCATTCACTGGCTTTTTGTAACCGCAATTATTCGCTGTGACATAACGCATATTCCTTTAAAGCTCTCTTTGGACTCAATATCACAGTTTTATTTTTACGCATAAAAAAGCCGCTATATGTATAACCACATAACGACTTTTTTAATTAATTGAAAACCTCTCTAGCCCTACAAGCTATAAGGTAATTCTTAGCGTAAAGCCATCATTGCTGCTTCATAATTAGGTTCATGTTTAATCTCAGCAACGCGTTCACTGTAAGTCACTTGACCATCTTCATTTAAAATAATCACAGCACGCGCAGCTAAACCTTTTAATGGCCCTTCATTAATATTTACACCGTATGCTTGGGTAAACTGAGGCTCACGGAAAAATGACGCTGTTTTAACATTTTCAAGCCCTTCTGCAGCACAGAAGCGACTTGCAGCAAATGGAAGATCGGCTGAAATACAAACTACAACCGTATTATCAACATCCGCCGCCATTTTATTAAACGCGCGTACACTCATCGCACAAATAGGCGTATCAACACTTGGGAATATATTTAAAACAACCTTCTTTCCTTTAAGTGAACTCAGTGTCAAATCACCAAGATCTGCACCACAAAGTGTAAACTCTGGTGCGGGTTGTCCTGCTTGTGGGAATTGACCTAATACTGATAATTTTTTGCCTTCAACAGTTACTGACATAACATTCACCTTTTTATTCTTTTAAATTATTTTTGTATTTAAAGAGCCAAAATATACTGTGCTACTTTTATCGATATAACAACCATTAAAAATTAAATACATACGTCAAAGGGATGTTTATAATGACGGATAACGTATAACCCACAAATAAAAAGTGGCTTTATTGTTAATAACAAAAAGATAACTCAATGATAAAAAAACAAGAAAATATTATAAATTCAATACATGGACAAAGATAACCATCAAAAGTAAAGAGAATGATAACTATTATTAAAACAGAAATATTATATTTAGTTTACGCTGTTAATAAACATTAATTTTCACTCATCCTCTTAGCGTAACGTTCTAAACATAATCAATAAAGACTAGAGACTAAATATAATGAAAATCAGTGATAATACGAAAAAAAACGCGATATGGCTGGTATCTAGCCTTATTTTGATCAATATAATAGTGTGGGTAATTGCTGTACTTGCCTTCTATCAACACCCTGCAATGCTTGGTATGTCGCTATTAGCATGGTCCTTAGGTTTACGCCATGCTGTAGATGCTGATCATATCGCAGCAATTGATACCACCACTCGAAAAATGATGGAACAAGGTAAAAAACCCATCACCATTGGTACTTTTTTCTCGCTAGGCCATTCAACTATTGTAATGCTAGCCGCGGCAGCCATTGCGTTAACCGTTGGTACATTTAAGTCAAAAATCCCTTTTATCAGCGATATTGGCGGCATTATAGGTACCAGCGTTTCTATTTTATTTTTATTAATTATGGCCTATATCAACCTTAGAATTTTTCTTTCAGTCTATAAAAAATTCAATGCTTATAAACAAGGTATTCGCCCAACAGATGCGGATTTAAATATTCAATTAAGCGGTCCATTAAATAAATTATTCCATTTTTCATTTAAATTTATCAATAAAAGCTGGCACATGTATTTTATTGGTTTCTTATTTGGCTTAGGTTTTGATACTGCAACTGAAATTACGTTATTAGCACTATCAGCAACCAATGCCTCTCAAGGAATGAACATCTGGTTAATCATGATCTTCCCGGTTTTATTTACCGTCGGTATGTCATTAATAGATACCCTAGATAATCTAGTGATGCTTGGCGCTTATGGATGGGCATTTTCAAAACCTTCACGTAAGCTTTACTACAATATGACCATTACTGGAATTTCTGTCATTGTTGCATTGATTATTGGTGGCTTAGAAGCATTAAGCGCCATTGCATCAAGTTTAAAATTAAGCGGCTCGTTTTGGGATGGCATTAATACCATGACCGATCATTTTGGTATCGTCGGTATTGGTGTTATCGCGATATTTATTGGTTGCTGGGTTCTGTCGATCATCAATTATAAGCTACGTAGTTACGACAAACTTGATCTGCCAATTTAGTGTTTAATTAACGTTAATAACTCTCTTTTCTAGCCTATAACGGTCGCACTCATTGCGACCGTTGTGTTATCTAAACAACCTTGTTTTTATTAAATAAAACCAACGCGATAAGTAATATTCTAGATTTATTTAAAATCTACCTCGCATACAAAAATACCGCCTCAAATTAGGCGGTATTTAACAGTTAATCTATTTATGAGTACTGACAAATTAACTTATCTTTTATATCTTAATTTAATGTAACAACCCAATTCCCACCTTTGTCTTTTATTTCATACGAATATGAAAAATTATTACACGATACAGTAAAGCCACGAGATAATAACATTGGGTGAATACCACTTAAAGAATCACATCTATACCCATATGCTCGAATTAATTTAGCGACTTGATTATAAAGTTCAGGTTTATTTTTTAAATCATCATTAATAATAGCATCACGATCAACTGGTAACGAATGTGTTATTCCGCTAAAGAATAAAACCAGCATCAATAATAAATAACGCATAAAAACCTCAAAAAGGAAGTAAATACTAGATAATAATAACTTTTGAGTCATCTATTGTTGCTACTAGTTTTGAAAAGCCTAATCGTTCCGCTTCTGACTTGGGTGAAATTGGCTCACCTCTATCTCCACCTCGAACTCTTGCTACCATAATAGGTGTAGGGTCAATATCAGGATTCAATATTTGTAATACATCTTCGATTATTATGTCCTCAAGGGTAGATGTACCAATTGATTCTAAAATATCTTCTTTTGACTCAAAACCAGTTAATAATCCGAGTTCAATCTCACCCAAATTATCATTAAAAATATAATCTATTTTAATCATTTATCATCTCACAAAATACAGAACACTCATCCATATAATAAGGAGTTTAATTTAAGTTCCTAGATCAATAACGTAAAGACGTGTTGTACTTGGCATAATTAATATTATGAGATTTGTAAATTACATTTATCAATCAATCTCGCCATAAATCGCTTATCAGTCTGACATGACTCAAATACCCGTCAACTCGTCTCTAAAAACGATTCTAAGACCACAAATACCTATAACTCGACACCTAGAGTTAGAAACGGCTGTATTTAACATATGGCATCCACATATCACGTTATGTCCATATCGACATTTATTAGAAAGAAATAACAAGTATTATGTTCGAAAATATTGAAAGAGAAAAAACATGGAAGAAAATGAAGTTATCGTGGAAGTTCGTAACCATAGACATGATCGAAATATGGTTTCAATAAGTGCTCACTCGAAAGGGTATAAAAAAAAACTTAATATTAACGGTTATGTTCTCATACCATATGAAGGATATGAATCTGTTGGATTAATTCAATGTTTGACTATTGGTTCAAATAAAATCAATAACCCAATACGCAGTCGTAAATGTAAACTATTACTTGAATATATTTCATCTGGCGCAACAATTCGTATATGTCACACCTTAAAGAATTAATTTCCACTGAAAACAGCTGTATTTAACAGTATGGATCTATCCCGCGCTACGCGATCACTTTTAATAAAAAACAACCCCATAAGTGCTGTTTTGAATCCTTTTAAGTGCCAATAATCGCCATAAACCGAGATTGTTATTTTGTTAACCATGCTACGGCATTCATCAATTACTGTTTCTACGACCATTTACACTCAACCGACGAAAATTACTCATAACTTATATATCCGCAATAGTTAAAGCGGCTTTTATCCCTCGCCACTAGAAAGCTCGATCCTCACCGCCATTATCTCTATATGGTAATAATCTTTTGCAATTATCTTGTATTGTTTTGTTTTTGGTAATTGTTAATATAACCCCATCGAAACGCAGACAGCGTTGACAAACAATTATAAATATAAGGTTATACGACTCATGAAAACAGTTATTAAAGCAATTATCGCGACCGCTATTATCGCCACATCTTACACTGCATCAGCACGTGATGGCGCATTCACAGGTAATGTTAGCTTCAACAATCAAGCTAATAACACTGTGGTTGCACGTCATTACGCAGTAAATGCTACTGCTGATAAATCACATTCAGGCATTGTGGTCACTAACAAAAACACTCAAATGACGTTTGCAGAAAAACTACTATCCGCAGCAGATAAGTCATAGTTTACAGAGAAACACACCACACTTTACGTACAATGTAATTATTACACACAAGTAAAAGTGTTTTATTTTTACCTCTATTATTACCAAAATGACAAGGTGTAAAATAGCGGTATCGACACAAATAATAACCACTACGTTCGATATAGCATGTTACATCACCAGTCGTTTATAACGCGACATCAAATAAATTCAGACTTATGGCTATCGTGGTAAGTCATTATAAATTAATCAATAATTATCGGAGCTTTACTATGAGCAATGTATTTTACATGCCACCTGTCACCTTAATGGGTCCTAATGCAATTCAATCTCTAGGTGCTGAATTAGCGTCAAAAGAATTGAAAAAAGCACTTATCGTTACTGATAGTGTGTTAGTTGAAGTGGGTCTGGTTAGTAAGCTAACAGATGAGCTAACAGCACATAACCTTGATTACGTTATCTATGATGGTGTGCAACCTAATCCAACAGAGAAAAATATCGAAGATGGTCTTGCCCTATTGGCTGAAAGCAAAGCAGACTTCGTGATTTCATTTGGTGGTGGTTCATCACACGATACAGCAAAAGGTATTGCGTTAGTTGCAGCTAACGGGGGTCATATTCGTGATTACTCTAAAGGTGTTCACTTATCGAAAAAACCACAACTGCCATTGGTAACAGTGAATACAACAGCGGGTACGGCATCAGAAATGACAGTATTTGCGATCATCACTAACCAACAAGATCAAACTAAATACCCAGTAGTTGATAAGCACTTCACCCCTATTATTGCCGTTAACGATTCAGAACTAATGGTCGCAATGCCTAAGTTCCTAACCGCAACCACAGGTATGGACGCATTAACTCACGCTGTTGAAGCCTATGTTTCAACCGCTGCAACACCAATCACGGATGCATCAGCCATCAAAGCGATTGAGTTGATTGTTAATAACTTAGAAACAGTAGTAAGTAACGGTCAAGACCGTGCAGCTCGTGATGCAATGCAGTACGGTGAGTACTTAGCGGGAATGGCATTCTCAAATGCTTCTCTCGGTTACGTGCACTCAATGGCGCACCAATTAGGTGGTGTTTACGACCTGTCACACGGCCTATGTAACGCTATTCTACTTGCTGAAGTGTCACGCTTTAATGCTAAACAAGTACCTGAGCGTTTTGTTGATATCGCCAAAGCAATGGGGATTGATACGGCAACGATGACACAAGAGCAAGCGGTTAACGCAGCCCTTGAAGCAATTGATGGTTTATCAGCAGCAGTTGGTACTAAACAACGTTTAGCAGATCTTGGTGTTACAGAAGATAAGCTCGCATTTATGGCGCAAAACGCCCTAAACGATGCATGTTCTTTAACTAACCCACGCAAAGCTAGCCAAGAAGAAATCGTTAATATCTTTAAAGCACGGATGTAATTATTCTGACTATCAGTGATTACAGGCTTTAATAAACAAAAGACCACTGATTTATGATTAGTGGTCTTTTTATATTATTAATTTTCTTAAATGATTATTTTTCCAAGCTAAGACCTTACATATTGTTATCCTTTATAAATTAGAAGTATATTTCCCTCACATACACGCCAAAAAAATAACACCAACCAGAAACATACAAATATTAAATATATTATTTTTAAAAGTAATATATTTAATATTTCATTTCAAATCGCCAGCCATCATTTTTAATAAAATTGAAAACAAACATTTAATTAATAGCAAACAAATAACCATACCAACGCTTACAAATAAATTGTAACATTGTTATATATAGAATAAATAAAGGCTTAAAAACAATTATAAAAAAATCCACGTCCAGTTTCATATAATTATATTTTGTATTTTATAAGGATATTTTCACGATGAATATTTTAAAAAGAATAAACTTCCAAATAATTCCTGTTCAAATTTTTCTTTTCGCCTTTTGGTTTAAAAATGGATTTATTGATAAGTTTTTTGGTGTAACCATTGCAGCATTCAACCCAACAGAGTTCAATAAAGGCGACTCATGGGCTGGGTGGGAATCATATATAACAGGAGGCTGGAATAAATCAGAGGTAGCACACACACTGTTTACTCCTGCATATGACATTTTATTTCCAGTCATAATTTTTCTTCAATGTTTACCTGCTGTTATGATTATAATTGCTATACTAAAACGTGAGTTTATGCATAATGAAAATAATGACTTCACAAAACGAGCAGCGACTGCATCACTATTCGTAACCAGTGTTTTACTCTTTAGTCAAACCATTGCGGGATCATCTGATGGCCAGTATCTATGGCAATTATTAGGTCTAGGTATGGTTTTAATTATGTATATAAAAGCGATTAACAAATCATAAGATTGATTTAAAGCCTCTACTATAGGGGCTATTTTAAATATAATAACTAACGCTTAGTTGTAAACAATCTTATTATAAACCGTTTAACCTAATAAATATTTATTCAGATTATATAAATTAATTACTATATAAGAACATTAACTTGTATTTATTTAATAAAAAAAGCCTACTAATTTTAGTATCAACAGGCTTTAAGTCTTCTAATATTAATACTCAATATTTATTTAACTAAACAGAAACTACTGTGTCATTACTTCAAAATTACTGATCCCAAAAATACCTTTCACATCATGATCACCAAGCTGTTTATTCATTTCCTCAAAGGTACGCTCAGGATTGAGATCGTTAAATAATTCAGAGCGAATCCATTTAGCGAAATATTCAAGAGCAACAAGATTATAAGGCGAGTTGTAAAACGGTTTATAGACAGCGTAAACATCCTTAGTTTGGAATGCTTTGGTTGCTTTTAACCAATCACGAGACATCAGCAATTTAGTTTGATCTGTTATAGCCTGAGTGTTCATTGCATAACCTAATGGAATGCCATGGGTCGCTTTACCTGTTTTCTTCTCAATCCACCCTGCTGACTGCATAATATAAACATCCGTATTGGCGGTAATGATTGTTTCCGGTGACATTACTCCTTTATGTGCCCCTTTTAATGGCTTTGTTGCAATATTTTCAGCTTTTAATAGAGTAATAAAATCACTCATATTGCCACCAGAATAGGTATCACAGCAAGATTCAAAGGTATAGCCTGCTGCCGTTTCAAGAAAGACATTTTTTGATTTAATTTCAGGATGTTGTGCAATTACATCCTTAATATGGTTTAAGTGTTTAAGGTAATAATCAGAGAAGGCTTGACCTCGTTGCTGCTGGCCTAATGCAGTTGCAACAGTGGTCACTGAGTTTAAAGTATTGGCAATAGTTTTTTCACGGAAATCAGCAGTGATCACCTGAATACCTGCCGCATCTAGCTTGTTAATCAATCCCGTTGACTGGGCTTTTTTAGCACTATCTAAACCAATAATCAGCACATCAGGTTTAGGTTTCATGTTAATAAAGGCTTCAGCATCAAATTGCCCTTTACTGATTTTACCAATGCTATGTGCCTTCGCTAACGACGGATAACGTTTAAGGTAAAGATCATACATGCTAGGGGCTGAATTTTTCATATCATCACGCATTGCGACTAAATGCTTACCAGCGTCTTTACCGTAAACGATTTCTAATAATGGAAAGTTACGGGCTGTGCCCAGTGCAATATACTCAGGTTGATGATCTAACGTAATCGCGCGACCAGTAATATCGGTGACCGTCATTGGATAATCTGCGGCAAAGGCAGAGCAAGAAACAATAGCGCCAAGAGCTATAGTTAACGTCTTTAAGCGAGTTTTCATAATAAAACCTTTTGAGAGTTAGAAGTCGTAACGAATACCAATCATTTCTTGTACGTCGTTCTTTATAGTGTCGACATTAATGGCGGCATAGGTTCTAAACTGACGATTCCACCTTGCGGTAATATCAACATTGGCCGCACGAGTGTCATTCGCATTCTCAAAATTCAATTCACCAAATCCGATAGTCGCGGTATATATTGAACTGAATTTATACGCAGCGACAACATCATAACCGTTACCCGTTTCACCCTTAACCTTCTGTTTAGTATACAAAGTACCAAGATATAATTTATTTAATTGATAACCTAATCCAATATCAAATTGTTGTTTTGATTGCCGTTGAACTTTAGTTTGCTTGGCAAAACCGATCGCAGTGGTGAATCCAGTATCGCCGATCGTTTGAGATCCGGCGACAGAGAAACCATGATCAAAATCACCTTTTACTTTACCTTCAGCTCCAGCATAGTTTGCGCTTAAAGTGGTTCCGAAGTCGTTGGTATAAGTAGTAGCAATACTGTTAGCGATACGCTTACCAACTTTAAATTTGTCAGCGGCAATCGCACCATAGAACGCTTGAATATCGGTAATATCTGTAACAACACTCATAGCACCATCTGTCTTACCATATACAAGAGTTGCATAGCCATTATCTAAAGCGGCTTTAATACCAACATATAAGTGACGTGTTTTTTCTGATTCAGCTTTAAATTCTTGTTCAAAAACACCAATACCGTTAATAGTATCTGTTAGTTTCGTCTCACCCGAAATCTTAATTCTCGCTCGACTTAAATCGCTAATATCATGATCTGCATTTTCAGATCGCGCTTCAATTCGACCACCAATATTTAATTTTGAATCATCTGTTTTATAAATAGTTGCCGCATTTATGGTGCCACTTGCTGTTGCCAGACATAACAACCCCAGAGCAAGTTTATTGTTATTAATCAAAAATCACCTCAGTCAATTAAGCATCATTTGATGTTACCTTTAGGTAAAAGAGAATGAGAATAATAATCATTTAATAATAGTTGTCAAATTTTGTTCGCCTTTTTTATTCTTTAAAAGGATATTTATTCACTAGAGGAATGATCATTTAACGAATTTCAATCGCATAATTTTATACATTTAAACACTGGGGGCACATTCGTATCGTTAGCACTAACAGTAAGAATTACATCATCCACCAGCGAATATTTGATGGCAAATACGCCACAAAAAAGGCGAAATAATAATGTGGCAGAATTACTAATAACCCCATAGCTTAAAATTATTTAATTCAATAAGATAGTTCTGATAATTTGAATATTAACTGATAAAAAAAACCAGATAGTCACTAGAATGAGCGTTAATAAACGCTGTTATTTTAAGAAGAGAAACGGGAAATGAAATCGAAGAGAAGGACTGCCTCGTAAGCTAATTGTTCAGGATTAACTTAACGAGGCACAAGATTTTCGTAGCCAAACAAATTTATTATGAATCATAAGGCTTAACAATATCGGTTGTTTTATTTTGTGGCATTGGCCTCATAATCTACGTTTTTTTATAAAAAAAATCCGAACACTCCATTGAGTTGTTCGGATTTTAATCATATAAAATCAATATCTAATCTAAATTTATTACGCTTTTGCAGCGTGTTTATCTAAATATTCTAAAACAAGTTTACGATCAGCTGCATTTAAACCCGCACGAGGGAACATACTTTGTGTGATCCCTTCCCACTGTGCACGAGTATGTGCTGATGGATTAGGTGCCGCATGACACATAGTACAACTTGCATAGAAAATTTCTTGACCACGACTGATCTTCGGTGCTTTTTTACCTGCATTTGCTTTATGAAGTAATGCAATACGACCATCGATATTAAGATCAACCATAGGTAAAATAGAACCATCATTTGGTCCTGTTGGTTGTTCGATCATTGGTGGTTCATAGGCTTTATTTGGTGAACATGGATCGGTACATTTTTTATAATATGCTAAACAAGTATTCGCACTTGTACCTTGGCTTAGTCCGCCACATGATTGATCCGATGTAATAATATTAATCTGACCACTATTACAACGACCTAATTTATCAAGTTGCATCCATGCGCCTTCATGTAGACATGCTACGCCTCGACGAACTTCTTTTGATAATTTAGCACCACACAGTAACGCACCACGATCATTGTGTAACTCAACCAAATCACCGTCTTTAATGCCTTGAGCATGCGCATCTTGATCGTTAATCAATAAGTACTGACGTCCATCAACACACTCATAACTATTGGTATCTGCGTTTGCCATTTGTGAGTGTAAACGCATCCAAGGATGTGGGCTCAAAATATGCAATTGCCCTTCTTTAGCATTACCTAAAAACTCGAACGGTTGCATATAAGTCGGTACTGGTGGGCAGTCATCCAACTTCATTTTAGCGATAGATTCACTGTATAGTTCGATTTTACCTGATGGCGTATGTAATGGGTGTTTCTCTGGATCATCATAGAATGCACCATGACGTTGCCAGTAATCTGCTTTTTCTGGGGTTGGCATAACAGTAACGCCATCTTTCCAGAATTCATCAAACGGTTTAATTTTCGCAGCAGTTGATGACTCATAAGCTGTTTTCAGCAACGTCATCATATCTTTACCCGTAGTATATTTATCTTCTACGTGGAAAATCTTCGCTAAACGGCGGAAAATCTCATAGTCATCTAGACTTTCGCCATAAGGTTCAATCACTTGCTGCATAGCATAAACTTTATTATTACTGTATGTGCCACCAGAAGTAATATCGACCCGCTCTAAAGCACTGGTTGCTGGTAAAACAATATCAGCAAATCGCGCTGACGCACACCACCATGTATCTTGACAAACATAAGTCTCAACTTTGTCATTCATTGCTTTGATTAAAGCATTAAGATTTTGTTGGTGTGAGAACAGGTTATTACCTGAGTTGTATACCATTGATATATCAGGGAATTTTAAAGTTTGACCATTATAAGTAAATGACTTACCAGGATTACGTAACATTTCAGACTGAAGTACAACCGGACAACCTGCAGAAATAGGATTAAAGCCTTGACCTAATGTTACAGGTAATGATGCACCTGATTGTGGCATACCGCCGTTACCATAGTGCCAGCTAAAACCAAAACCTTCGCCAGGTTTACCAATTTTACCCGCCATTGCTGCAAAGTTAATAATCGACCAGTGGATCATCTCACCGTGATCAGCTCGTTGAACGGCCCAACCTGCTGCAATTTGGGTTTTTTTAGATTTAAATAATACGGCTAACTTTTTAATTTCATCAGCGGGAATACCCGTAATTTTAGCTGCCCACTCAGGTGTTTTAGCTACGCCATCTTGTTTACCTAATAAGTAATCAAGATATTGATCATAACCTACAGTATATTTTTTCAAATATTCAAGATCTGCTAATTTTTGATCTTGTAAATGGAAAGCCATCGCATTAAATAGTGCAGTGTCAGTACCTGGAATAATTGATACCCATTCACTGTCTAAATTATGATCGGTCGTGGTACGTTTAGGGTTAATGGAAATAAACTTAATCCCTTTTTGTTTCCATTTAAGCCAATGGCTTTGCATTTGATGATCAGCAACACGGAATTCAACACGGTTGGTTTTCCAAGGATCACTACCCACTAACACAAATACTTCAGTGTTTTCTTCAATAACAGGCCAAGCTGTTTGTGGTGAATATACTTCCATATCACCGACAATGTGCGGCAAAATAACGGTTGAAGCACCCGCAGAATAGTCACCGATAGTGGTGCTACAACCACCAATTAAATTAAAGAAACGACCTTGAACAACAGGTGGGCGTAATAAGCCTGTATTTGACCAACCATCATAAGATGAGTCAAAAATACCTTGGTTACCTTTGTTTTCAATTGTGTGCAGAATAGCACTGGCTGTTAATTGTAATGCAGTGTCCCAACTTACTCTAACAAACGGTTCTTTACCGCGTAATTCAGGTTTTGTGTCACCACCTAAATTTTCTAAATATGATTTACGCACCATTGGATATTGGATACGTGTTTTATTGTAAGTTCGGCTTAATAAACCTTCTAATAACATTTCAGTTGGCAGTGGATCAATTTCTTTACGAGGTTGAATACCAACTAATTTACCGTCTTTTACTACACCATAGAAAGGTCCCCAGTGGCTTGCACTAGGAATTAAAATTGTATCATCAGCAAATGCAAAGTTAGCGGGGAATAGTGTTAAACCATTTGCTGCAATAGCCGTGGCGATAGCTGATTTTAGAAAGTTACGACGAGAAATAGGCATAATATCTCCAATTGCCATTTATATTCTAAGCGCCTTGAAAATAATGACATTAAACGCATTGAACTCAATACTTATTAATGACAATAAATTACTTGCCGTCAATCATACTTATTAACAATGCATAATCTATCAAATATTTTTAATAGCTTTATTATTTTATTTATATATGTGGATATATCATGAATACTACGCTTTATTTCAATTTAAAATAAATCTTAAAATAACAAACACTGATTCTATAAATGGATTCATAATCAATACAATTTTTGATATTGATTATGATTTGAATATTAAAAAGAGGAATAAAAAAATCCCACGGTAGTTAACCGTAGGATTTGAAGAACAATAACTATAAATAATTTTTATGCTAAAAAAGCATAACTCTTTATCGAGCACCAACAGGTAGTGATTTCTCGTGTAAGAACTCACCAATTCCAGTATTTGGTGGTGTAGAGTCAGCGGCAGCACCCCACTGTTTATTTGGTGTATCACCCATCGTAAACACTAGGTCACCACCGTACATAATCTCATCATGAGTAAGATAGGTACGATTAAACGTCTTACCATTAAACGTTGCGTTTTGAATAAAGATATTTTCACGACTCACGTTCTTTGCGACCACATTAAACGACTGTCCGTTGCCCACATCAATGGAAGCAGTTTCAAACATCGGTGTACCAATTTCATAAATACTGCCTGCATTCACTGGATAGAAACCTAGCGCACGGAACACAAACCATGAAGAAAGCGTACCAAAGTCATCATTACCACAAATACCATCAGCAGTGTTGTCGTAACAAACATTAGTTGAGGCTGCAATCGCCGCTTGAGTCTTCCACGGCTGACCCACGTAGTTATACAAATAAGACACATGCAGATCAGGTTCATTACCTTGTACGTGTTGACCTACGTTACCAGTATTAAAGACAGGGAACTGGTTATCACCCGCATTACGATCTGGATATGTTGACCAATACTCATCTAAACGTGCCGCAAATAATTCGCCCTCTTTTGCTTCAGGGTTAAACTTACGATCCGCTTGAGTCATCAGATCTTTTAGACCATGAATATCATGTTGTACACTAAAGAAGTATTGCCAACCGTTTGACTCTGAGAATGCCCAGTTAAACATGTCAGGACGCCAATCTTTACCAGCATTTCCACCGGTTACAGGATCTGTCCAGTTCTTATCAATAAATTGGCCATTATTATCACGCGCTTTAAACCACCCTTTCCACGGTGTATTTGCTTCGCCACCAAAATCGAACTGTGCTTGCCAGTTATTTGAGCGATTAGCAAATTCGGTATAACGTGGATCATCTTCGCCAAACACCAAGGCAATGGATTTTGCAATCATCCAATCATTCATTGAATATTCAAGTGAATATGACGCTGTCCATGAATCTTTAAAAGGTGAGTGCTTACCGTATGAGTCCGTTTCTGTATCATGGAGCTGTGCTGGCACCCAACCATTTTTTTCATATTCTTTAATCCATGACACACCTTGGCTCGTTTTCCCGCGTGCATCCGTTACCATGGCGGTAATTAAGCGCGCTTTAATATCATTTTGATCTGCCTGACTAAAACCAAGTTCTGTCATTCGCGTATCAAGGATGCCTTTTGCCAATACATCATAAATAACCGGGGTTGAGTGCATCCCCATCATCATGCCGGTTTCATTACCTTTAAATGTCCACTCAGGTAAACGGCCTTTACGAGATTCGCTCGCAGTACCCGCCGCATCAAGAGGCGTAAATTCTTCTTCTGCATAAGAAAGCATTGATAACACAACATCCGCTAATGCATTAGGGGTAAAGATTGATGCTAGTGGTTGTACATTACGGTAAGTATCCCACAGTGAGAATGTGTCATAACGAGTAAAGTCAGCTTTACCATCATTGTTGGCATCGGCTAAACGAACATCATCCACTAATGGCGCTTCTTTACCCCAAGATGGACGACCATTTGGATAAGCATTACGACCTTGGAATGCACGGTAATATTTACCATCAATATCTGAGTGCGTTGTTTGACCTAGGAAAGCATGGTACATCGCAGTATAGAAAGTTTGCTTGTAGGTTTCATCACCTTCAACTTTTACTTTACCCAGTAATGCTTCCCACTCATTGGTGGCTTCTAAACGTACATCATCAAAGTTTTTATTATCAACTTCAGTTAGATTCAAGAACGCTCCCGTTAATGGCGCTTTATTGGTGCCATCATTACCAATCGCAGTACTTGATAACGCCAATTTTGCTTCAACGGCTAACCCTTGTTTTTCAGTATCAAATTCAACATAAGCGCGAGCATATTGATATTTACCAAACACATCACGATCATTAACCGCATCATAGGTTTGAGAGCCTTTAATTGACCCTATTTCAGTAAAGTCAGCTGGCGCATTAACGTATTGTTTAGTCTCTTTATCATAATAAGCAAAACGGACATTTTTGATCGGTTGATCAAACTCCATCACAAAATATTCTTTCTGAGAGGCTGCCCAACCATCAGATAAACGGTGGCCAATCAAACGGTTATTTTCTTTATCCCAACGAATAAAAGAATCAGAAGTGTAATCCCAGTTAAGCTTAAATCCGGTATTAACGATAATTTCAGATTTTGTATCGCGTGGGAACGTATAACGGTGCACACCAACACGATCAGACGCTGTCAGTTCAGCAGTAATGTCATAGTCAAGCAACTCAACCTTGTAGTAACCCGCGGTCGCCTGCTCATCTTTATGTTTAAAATGGGATGCTTCTAAATTGAGGGTCGCTGAACCTTCATTGATCATAAAGTCTGAACGGGAGTTAATTGGCATTACCAGAATGTCATTTAAGTCCCCAGCCCCCGCGCCAGATAAATGAGTATGAGAAAAACCACTGGTACGAGCGTCATGATAATAATAGCCAGAAATATACTCCCAGCCATTAGAGCCATTATTCGGGGACAATTGCACCATGCCATTAGGGGTAGTTGCACCAGGGTAAGTATTACCTAAATTACCAGTCCCTATAAATGGATTAACGTAGCGGGTGACATCCATGCCCGATAAATCAACCGGAATATGAACCCCCATATCAATAACTGGGTTTTCTGTACTTGGTTTATCATCACAATCACCGTCCCCAGTCGGTGGACAAACGGGCTTATCCCCTTCGTCAACAGGAGGAAGAGTGCCATCACCATCAGGGACAGTAACATTAACATCAATATTATGCGTGTCGTCATCACAAGCCGTTAAACTCAATGTTGCAGCAATAACAGCCATTGAAAGTAGGGTACGTTTGAATTTCATTTCAAATCCTTTTCTAATTTATATATTATTTTTTAACACTGTTATTAATAGTCATTAATAAAAAACCATTAGCGACCACGCTGAAATAGACAGTATTTAAGAAATAAATAAAACAATGTAATTTAAACCCACCGTTTAATTAATATTGAAACGTAAATATCAATGATGATTAAACAATGAATGATATAAAGAAACGAACAGTATTGAGAGGCAGACAAATATAATCAACTTTGTCTGCTTCAAATATAACTAATATTAATTTATTTAATTGTTGGCTTTTTATTGGTCATCACAAAGTGTAATTCGCCACCAGCCATAATTTCACTATGAGCAAAAGTATAATGATTACCCAAGGGCTTTCCATTAATAGTGACCGATTCAACATAGATATTATCAGGGCTATTATTTTCAGCCGTTATCGTAAATTGACCGTCATCAATATCAAATTTCACTTCATCAAACAGTGGTCGTCCAATAGTATAAATCGGTGCGCCAGGATTCACTTGATAGAAGCCTAATGCACCCATAATGTACCAAGCTGACATTTGACCTACATCTTCGTTACCAATTAAACCCGCTTTGGTTGGGTGGAAGAATTTTTTCATCGCCTGATCGACATATTCTTGGGTTTTCCAAGGCTCTGCCGTCCAGTTATACAAGTATGGCACGTGATGATCAGGTTCATTACCCATGATAAATTGACCGATATAACCTGTCATATCCCCTTGAGAGGTATCAGCTTTATCATTTGCAGTAAATAACGCATCTAAGTTCTGTAAGAAACCTGCCTCACCGCCCATGGTTTGTTTTAAACCAACGATATCATGCGGTGCAAACCAACTCCATTGCCATGTATTCCCTTCCGTGAAATCTTGACCACGATGCTCGGCACGGTAAGGCCAGAAAATATCAAATGATTTAGCATCATTAATATCACAACCCTCAGGTAACGGCGTAATTGGATCGCCTTGACCGTCAATGGCACATGATGGATAGTTATTTACCCATGAACCATCATGATTTTTAGGGCGCATAAATCCAGTTGCACCGTATTTAGCATATTCAGCCTTATTGAGATCAAAGTAAGGCTTGTAAGCTTGTGAACGTGCTATATAACGTTGATATTGAGCATCATCACCTGCTAACTTAGCGATTTGGGCAATACACCAATCGTAGTAAGCATTTTCTAATCCGTATGACACCGATTCATTGACTAATTCATCGTATTTATCTTGGGCGATACCACCATCTTGAGGTTTTTTCTTAGCGTCCGCTGGCACATACCCGTGTTGCTCAGCATATTCACCATGACGGGTCATGACCGTAAAACGTTTATCACCATTCCACGCATCTTTATAAGGCACCCAATCTTGTGTAATAGTTAAATCAAAGTTAGCTGACACATCTGCCGCTTTAAGTGCTAATTCAAAATCTTGTTGAGTAAAAGCATCAGGGTATTTCACCATTACATCGGCAATCACAGAAACCGCAGGGTAACCGACCATTTCACCGGTGTAATCAGAATGCAATTCCCACTTAGGTAATACACCACCAGTTTTAAATTTATTCATCAAATCATGGGCGTATTCAATTGCACGTTCTTTATCTATAATGGTTTTAAGTGGATGAGCAGCGCGGAATGTATCCCACATAGAATACACTGAATAGTTAGTAAAATCGGCATCAGCTTGATGGACTTTGCCATCCATACCACGGTATTTACCATCAACGTCTTGATACACAAACGGCGCGACATAAGTACGGTAAAGCGAAGTATAGAACATGGTCTTATCGGCTTGGGTTCCCCCTTTAATGGTGAATTTATTTAACACCTTCGCCCATTGCTGTTGGTTGTCAGCCACAACCTCATCAAAATCATAACCGTTGTCGTCAGCTTGTAAGTTGGCCATCGCACCATCAATACTGGTACCAGAGATGGCAATCTTAACCGTGATAGGCTGATCACCGTCACCAAAGTTAAGGTAGGTCACCACATCACGTACTCGATCACGTTTATCGCCGTAACCTTGATAATCGGCTAATCCAACTTCTGTTGCAGCAGTTTGCTTACCTTCAACATACGCCATGTGACCACTAAACGGTTCTGAAAACTCAGCATAAAAATATACCGTTTGCCACTGACCCCATTCATTACTGGTACGCGCCCCCGCAATAGCATTATCTGCCACTTTTTTATAATAAATACTGCGAGAGTGATTACCGTATTGTTCGAGTAACTCATGTTGTAAATCGATCTTTACTTTACGATCGGCACCTGCTGGAAAACTATAGCGCTGAAAAGCAACTCGATCCGTTGCTGTTAATTCAGCTTTAACTTTTGTTTCAATAAGATCAACCGCGTAATAACCCACTTTTGATATTTCAGTTTGCTTATCCATCGTAACAGCGGTTGAGTGAAAACCGGTATAAGGTAAGAATGCAAAATCATTAAGATCCCCTTTACCTGCACCCGAAATATGGGTGGTGCTAAATCCTGATAATTGATTTAAATAGTGATGATAATCAGATGGTGATCCTTTCCCTTCCCAATTCGTCGGATTCCAGTTATCAGGGCTTGGTTGGATCATACCTTCAGGGGTTACAGGGCTAGGATTAACATTGCCTAAACCATCCGTGCCAATCAAAGGATCAACATAGTTAAGTACCGCTAATGTTGGCAGATTATCGTTTTTATCCGTTGATGATTGGGTTGAATTATCATTATTACAGCCGACAAGACCAACAGAAAGAGCAATTGCTGCTGCGACGATTGACAGTTTAAACATGGTTTTCTATCCCTATTTTTTAATTGCACCACACTCTTACTGAGCAAGGTTGATATTATTAAAACAATTGGATCAATAAGATTAAATAAAATCACTATTCGTTTTATTGACTCGCATTATTAAAAATAAAGAATTATGGCGATATAGGATAAATTACGCATTCACTGTATATTTGTAACAACACCTAATCGCTGTGAGTAGGCTCTCATTGTTATATTGCGATATTTTGACTCAATATCACAGTTTGCTATTTTTGTTTAAATATAATTAATGACCATATTTAATTTATATATTATCAAACATCATCATTATTATTTAAAGAAGACTGCGTGATATCACATAAAAAACGATTAGATAGAATAGTGCTATTAAAGTGATATTTATCCACTATTTATATTTTTAATTTAAGTAATAATTAACCCAGCGTTTAAAATATAAAATATTGTCATTATTTTCCCGAACAATGACCTTTAGCAGCATGCAGTCCCCCGCTCATGCTGCCTTTTTATTATTACGTGATGACAACCGCTCTTGTATTTATTCATCTTTTCTTCTTAACACCACATTCTAAGCACTATCAATTAATAATAATGCCGTCATTCTTCCCTTAATAAATGCAGCCAACCATCATTAAAGTACTATTACCTTTCAATACCCAACGCACAAAAATGCTAATCATTACTGAGAACATTCACCAAAAATGCAATGAGATCCTTATCACGGTTGGTTATTACGGTTACAAATGTCCTATAAAAGCGTCGTTTCTCTTCTATCTTGCTCTCTATTAACTGCTTATATTTATGCCATTGCCCTAGCATTACATTATCTAACAGCAGGAGAGACATATGAGAGTTGTCGCGATTACCGCATGTCCAACAGGGATTGCACATACCTACATGGCAGCCGACAAGCTCACTGAGACAGCGAAAAAACTCGGGATCACAATAAAAGTCGAAACCCAAGGAGCAATGGGAGTAGAAAATCGCCTCACCGACCAGGATGTTGAGCGTGCTGATATTGTTATCCTCGCAGCCGATATTAATGTCGAGCAAAGTGACCGTTTTACAAAACATCGCTGTCTAGAAGTTTCTATTCAAGATGCATTGCAGCATCCACGACGTATTTTTTCTCAATGTCAGCAACTGCTGTTAGCTCACCAATAACATTAAATAAATTTAAGGCGTATTATTTATGACTCACCAATTTCAGTTTCAATGTGTATTACCTAATGGCATTCATGCGCGTCCAGCAAACCATTTAGAACAACAGTGCCGTCAGTTTGAGTGTCAAATTACGCTAACCAATCACCGCACTAACAATTCAGGTGATGCAAAAAGTGTTTTGGCATTAGTGGGTACAGATACGCTATTAAATGATAACTGTACCTTAAGCTTTGATGGTGCAGACAGTGAACAAGCATATCAGACCCTTCAAACTTACATTGAACAACAATTTCCACATTGTGATGAAGCATTAGAAACGTTATCGGATGAGAGCGAAATCGTGTTACCGCAATCATTATTACGCCACCAACCCCATTTGATCACCGGTAAACGTCTTGCCCCAGGTATTGGTTGTGGTGTACTCGTTGCAATGAGCCAAATTGATCCACAGCAATTTGCGACAACAACCCACGATAACAATGAAGCCCAACGTTTTGAGCAAGCACGAGCACAAGTTAGTACTCACTTAAATAACACCATTGCTAATGGTTCACACCATGAACAAGAAATCACTAGTGCGCATTTAGCCATCATTAACGACTCAAGCTTCATTGATGGCGTAACAACACTGCTAGCAACCCATTCAACGGCTAATGCTATTTTGGCAGTGATGGAAAAACTGTGTCATCAACTTGAACAGTCAGCAAGTAGTTACTTACGTGAACGCGTACTGGATATCAAAGATGTATCAATTCAACTATTAACCGCCGCTTATCCAACAGTACTTGATAACCAAGCTGAATTTTCACTCCAGCTACCAAGTATTGTGATCGCCAACGATTTAACCCCAAGTCAATTTTTAGGGCTTGATAAAGCGTTACTGCAAGGCTTGGTGTTAACCCATGCTGGTAGCACTTCACACACCGTAATTTTGGCACGTGCATTTAATATTCCAACCTTGTCAGGGATTGAAATTAAAGACTGTGCGGCGGCATTAAATCATCATGTTTATGTTGATGCTCAGTTAGGGGTACTGGCTATCGAGCCTAGCAATGAAGTTAGTGGTTACTTCGATCGTGCCATCACATTGGCGAATACACTTAAACAACAGCAAAGTCAGTATGCCCACCAGCAAGCAGCCACTCAAGATGGTCACACGATTGAGGTCGCTGCTAATATTGCCTGTTCAGTAGAAGCGGATAATGCGTTTGCACAAGGGGCTGAAGGAATTGGTCTGTTCCGCACTGAAATGCTGTTTATGGATCGCCAGCAAGCACCCGATGAAGAAGAGCAATTTAATCATTACCGTGAAGTATTAACCGCCGCCAATGGTAAACCAGTGATCATTCGTACCATGGATATTGGTGGCGATAAGCCCATTGATTACCTCGCCCTACCCCATGAAAATAACCCATTCCTAGGTTACCGTGCGGTACGTATTTACCCGCAGTTCTTGGCACTGTTCCATACCCAATTAACCGCGATTTTACGTGCATCTGTGCATGGCAAAGCCAAAATCATGATCCCGATGATTCAAAGCATTGAAGAGATCCGTTGGGTTAAGCAACAACTAGAAATCGTTAAGCAACAACTGACAGCACAAAATATTGCTTTTGATGCTGATCTGCAATTGGGCATCATGGTTGAAATCCCATCAGTGGCATTTATTGTTGATTTATTCTGTAAAGAAGTCGATTTCTTCAGTATCGGTTCAAACGATATGACCCAATATTTATTAGCGGTTGATCGTGATAACGCCAGCGTATCAAAACTGTATAACAGCTTAGCCCCTGCTTTCTTACGCTTATTGAAGCAAGTAGTTACTACTGCGCATACTCATGGTAAATGGGTAGGCTTATGTGGTGAGCTTGGTGCAGACAATAAAGTTTTACCATTACTCGTCGGTGCTGGCCTTGATGAGATAAGCATGAGTGCACCAAAAATTGCGGCGACCAAAGCACAACTATCTGAGATCAACTTTACTGACAGCCAAACGTTATTTGCAGAAGCATGTGAGTGCGCCACCATTGAAGAAGTTGAAGCATTACTTGAACAACGTCATGCTCAAGCACAAGTTAAACCAATATTAGTTCAGCAATGTGTATTTAAAGCCGCCGATTTTGCTAACAAAGAAGAAGTGATCCAAGCGCTAGTTGGTAACTTGGGTATTCAAGGCCGTACAGATGAAGTGTATAAGCTTGAGGAAGATATTTGGGCACGTGAAGCCGTATTCTCTACCGGTTTAGGACATGGATTTGCAATTCCACATACGAAGTCTGACCATATTCGTCATTCTAGTATCAGTATTGCGCATCTCGATAAACCGATTGATTGGATGTCAGATTCTGGTGAAGTTGATTTTGTTATCATGCTAACCCTAAACAAAGACCAAGGTGATCAACACATGCGTATCTTTGCCGGGCTTGCACGTAAACTTATTCATGAAAGTTTCCGTGACAGTTTACGTCAGGCTGAATCACCAGAAGCCATTATTGCCATTATTACTGAACAGATTGGCTTATAATTTAAACGTAAGCTTATCAATATAAAGCTCCTCTCTTGAGGGGCTTTGTCATTTTAAACCTCGATTCAAATTATCAACTCCCCTGTTCTTTCCGCTTAATACCTAAAAATGACCAAGATCTCATTTAAACATAGAGAGCGTTTATTGGTTATTTTATAGCAGCTTTTAGCTAGTTCATTCGCTCAAAATCATCAATTATTGTCATTAATAAATAATTAGCATTTCCCTTAATTACTCCCCCCGCCTAAATATAAGGAAAGAGTAATGCAAACAGGTTATTGGGCAATTGATGCTTTTATTATTGCCAATATTATCCTCTGGATCACGGTGACAGGTATTTTTATCTATCAACAACATTCCGGTGGTGGATCATTGGTAAACCAATCAAATAGTACCCATTCAAGGAGTAGAAAATGAACCCTAAAACGCTTGGATATACCACGATGATTGTTTCTGCCACCCTTATGGGTTGTGTTGGCTTGTTCTCACGTAATATTAATACCAGTGGTGATGTCATTGCATTTACACGGATGATCGTCGGTGCTATCTGTATTTTTGCCATTATGCTCTACCAAGGTAAAGCGCAACAATTAAAAAACATAACCCTGACCCCTGCCGTCATAACCAGTGGCGTCTGTTTAGGATTATGCTTAGCCGCATATGTCTCCGCCACCCAATATACAACCTTAGCCAATGCGGTATTTTTAATTTATACCGGCCCTGTTTTTTCAACTATCCTCGCTGCGATATTCTTAAAAGAAAAAATTTCAGCCCTGACTGCATCGATGTTAACCGCAGTATTTATTGGCTGTTTGTTTATTATCGGCATTATCAGTTATAACCCTCACACTGGGTTGACGTTATCGCTGTCGTTTTCTAAAGAAAATATGATCGGGGATATTCTGGGATTAATGTCAGGTATCGGCTATGGCTTGTATTTATTCTTTAGTCGTTACCGTACCGATATTGGTTCAGACTCGCGTTCATTATTTAACTTTTCATTTGGTGCGATAGCCATTGCGATTTGCTTTATCATTAATCCCCCATCATTAGCAGCAATGGATGGCACCTCATGGCTATGGCTACTATCAATGGGGTTCTTTATTGGTTTTGGCGCACTATCATTATTAACCATTGCCGCTAAACATTTAAAAGCAGCGGAATTAGCCTGTATATCTTATTTAGAAACGGTTGTCGGTGCAGGACTGGGGATTTTAGTCTTTAGTGAATCATTAACGGTTTTACAAGCCATTGGTGGCGTATTGGTGATTGGTGGTGGTATGGGAGAGATAGTGATTAATATCATCAAGAAACGGGCATTGTCTCATAAGCCGCTACCACAATCATAAGGTGACGCTATGCACACTTCACTCAATTGGGGGCTACTCCTAGTAACCGTAACAATTATGGTTGCTTTAGCTCTGTACAGTAATAAAGTCATGCACAGCAGCAAGGGTGAAGGTGGTTTTTTGCTTGCCGCAAATTGCTTAGGCCCTTTTATTGGTGCCTCAACCATTGTTGCTACCGCATTCTCTGGTTGGGGATTTATGGGCTCTCCTGGCGTTGCGTATAAATATGGTGCGATTGAATTATTAGGTAATTTTTTCTTTGCCCCCGCGATGATTTTAGCGGTACTATTTTGCGCACGCTTTTTACATCAAAAAGCCCAAACCATGGGCACATTAACAATTGCAGAATATATTGCAGCCAGTCATGATGGTCCTCAAAGTGTCAAACGGGTAACTCAAGCCTTCTGTGCCATTATTACCATCGTACTATTACTGATTTTCCTTGTTGGCCAAATAAAAGCCTTAGGGTTATTAGCGGGGCCATGGTTGGGTATCAGTCACACCAGTGCATCATTGATTATGGTGACGATTATTATTATCTACACATCAATCGGTGGGCTTGCAGCGGTTGCTTTTACTGATACGTTTATGGTGCTCGGTATGTGCTTATCAGCCATTATTATTATGGTGACCATTTTTACTGATCTGCCTCCTTCAGTGTTAATCGAGCAACTGAATGCCATCGATAAAAACTTATTAGCGCCGCAAGATTCAGGCCCTTATGGTAGTAGCCGCTGGCATGTATTAATGGTTCTACCGTATGCGTTTATCTACAGTGCTACCCTGCCCTATATGTCGATACGGTTTATGGCTTTTGCTAATACCACTAAATTACACCATGTAGCGGCTTATATGACCCCTATGGCGTGTTTATTAAGTTTGGTTCCTATCGTTGGCTGCTATATTCGTGTAAAAGTACCAACCTTAACGACCCCTGACGATGCCATGCCCGTCTTTCTAACCCAATTTCTATCACCGTCCTTGTCCGCCATTGTGACCTTGTTTATTTTATTTGCGATGAAATCAACCGCGAACTCAGTATTACATGCAATATCTGGTGCAGTTTCTCATGATTTACGTCAAGCATTGTGGCCCCAATCATCACTAACAGCAAAACAGTTGTTACTACTCAATCGTAGTGCAGTACTCGGACTTGGTACTCTCGGATTTATTATCATGCTGTTTGCGCCCCCGTTTATGCTTTCTATGTTAGCAATTTTAGGATCAGGAACATTAATGGCAGCATTAGTTGCACCAACGTTATTAGCCCATTGGTTACCTGGTAATATTTATGCCGCATTGAGCGCATTAGTGATTGGTTTTTTTAGTGGCTGCCTACTGTTTGTTGAATTTCATTTTGGCTGGGTTGAGGCACCGCTTTATGCTTCATTTTTAGCTTGTTGTAGTTATGCGCTGGTGGCTAAATGCTGCCAATATCAATTCATAGCCAATCATCTTCGACACCTATAACGAAGCAACAAGAGAATAATTCCCCCGTTATTCTCTTGTTATTAGGGCGCAATCGAAGCACTGGTTTGCCAATGATGTAATTGCTTTTGTAATTGCCCTTGTATTGATTGAGATGTATCGATATTTTCCCGTAATGATAAATGATTCACTCGATAATGCCGCGGTGTTACATGTAATAACGTTTTAAACTTTTCATTAAAATTTGATAATGATGAAAATCCGACTTCAGCACCAATATGTGCAATAGTCCAATCTGTTGAGACTAAATATCTTGCTGCTTGTTTCACCCGCTGTTCAATTAAGTATTGTCGAAACGTCACCCCTAGATGAGTATGGAAAAAACGTGAAAACGTACTTTCCGCCATGTGTAATTGCTGGGCGACGATAGTAACAGTTAATGGCTCAGCAAGATTTGTCGCAATATATTGCAATACAATATCAACCCGATTTTCGGTTCTTTTGGTGGTAGAAAAAGTAATAGGGTGGCTTTCTAAGCATTGCTGCGATGGTGTTTTCGTTAACTGATCCAGTAGCATTAATATATTCAGTAGCTGCTTAAAATCAAAGGAGTTTTCTATATTATCCATAATTTCAAATACAGTTTCTAACCCCCCACTATCAAATAACAAACCTTGTTTCGCATTATCCAGCATGTTTTTTATATTGGTAAATTGAATACTATCAATAAAAGTTTGCCCTAAAGCATTTAAACGAAAATGCAGTACGTCTCCCGCACTGTCATTATTATTTAGCGCTTCACCACTTATTTTAAATGGATTGAATGGTGCGATTAAGACTAGCTGTCCAACAACTAATGGTATATCAGTGGAAGACAAATAAAGAGTGCCACCATTTTGTTGGGGGCGAATCAATATATAATCAGCTCCAAAAATAAACTGTTTATTCTCAATCAATGGCTGTAAATCGAACATTAAAAATTTAGGTGTATTTGCAATGACCCTTTGATACATAACCTACCCTCCTTGAATCACTCCATTATTACAATTTTATGCTATAGAGCTAGATGCTTTAGTCCAAAGTGAGCGGCTATTCACTGGCACGATATAGTCTTTTTTAAATTATGTGATATTCCATCGAGCTTTTTAAGTAATAACTGAAATGAGCATATTCAGAGTGCCATAAAAATCGGTCAGAGCCATTGTTATGTGTTATCCCCACTAAAAAGTGATAACAACCGCTATAAATACCATCATCAGCATATAATCGACATTTATCGGCATAACTTCGCTATAAAATCAGTTTTAAAGGCGCATTATAAAACCATTGAAGAGCACAACTCATGATCTTCAACAGCGAGAGGCAGCGACATAACACATTGTTAAATAGAAGAATAAACATTCGTTATCGTAAGTAAAACTAACAATGTGCCAATACACACTGTTTCAATACAACTATTCGTTCTCATGGAGAATTTGCAATGAGTATTTCAAACGATTTTTATCCAAATGCTTCTTTACCGCTTGAGCGCAAAGAATCAGGTGTGCCTTATGTTAGACCGGGATTACATGTCGAGTCTTATAACGATTTTGATCCTCTTCGTCATGTTATTGTTGGTATTGCTGATAACCAACATATTCCAGAAGCTTGCCCCGCTAGTAATGAAAAGATCCCTGCTGATTCACCAATGCGTGGTAGTAAAGCAGGTCGCCGTACTCAAGAGTCCATTGATCGTGCAAACGAATGTTTAAATGGTTTTGCGCAGATCCTTGAAAACCGTGGCATCATTGTTGACCGTCCAGGCGCCGTTGACTGGCATGATCGTATCAATACTCCCGATTTTTCAATCAGCTCAGGCTTTGGTTGCATGCCTCCTCGTGATTGCTTGCTTACTATGGGTAAAAGTATTCTAATGGCACCCATGAGCTTTAGAAGCCGTTATTTTGAATATTTGGCATACACTGATCTTCTTCGTGAATATTTTGAATCAGATCAAAAATGTATGATCGAACAAGCACCACGCCCACGTTTATCTGACGATAGTTTCCGTATGGATTATGTTGCTGCTTATGAATATTTATCTGATGAAGAAACAATGGCGCGTTCATTAAATAAAGAATACAGCACCAAAGAAACAGATATTTTATTTGATGCCGCAGATGTCATGCGCTTAGGTAAAGATATCTTTGTTCAACATGGCTTAACCACTAACTTAGCCGGTATTCACTGGATCAAGCGTAAATATGAGCCAATGGGATACCGTATCCATACATTAAGTTTTGCAGATAATCACCCAATTCATATTGATGCTACATTCTGTCCTTTACGCCCAGGTCTAATGTTGCTTAATCCACATCGGCCATTATTTGCCGGCCAACGTGAAATTTTTGAAAAGAATGATTGGCAAATTGTTGAAGCCGTTAAACCTGCATGGGATAACCCACCACCACTTTGTTATTCAAGTACGTGGCTATCAATGAATACATTGATCATTGACCATAAAACAGTGTGTGTTGAAGCCAGCGAAAAAGCACAAATGGAGCAATTTGATAAACTCGGCTTTAACGTTATTCCGGTTGATTTACGTGATGCGTATGCATTTGGTGGTGGTTTACACTGTGCAACGGCTGATGTATGGCGTGAAGGTAAGTGTGAAGATTATTTCCCTAATCAGTTTAGTGGTTCACATAATATTGAGCATTGGGAATACTAAATAATCATCCTATTATTCGCCCTTTATTAATTACTATTATTAAGGGGCGTTTTTGTGCGTGTATTCAATCAAATTAATAACAAAAAAAAACGAGCCTCAAGAGACTCGAAAAAATCATATAATACTTTTAAATATTTTATTGTTAATCTATTTATATCCATATAAACAGAGAATAAATAAATAAAAGCAAAAAGTGTATCGCTAACGATTATCAACTAAATTCACTTTAATTTGTCAAATATATGTAAAGTATTAAATGGATATTCACAATTGAATATCCATCGTTAATAAATAAACATTAATACATTTATATTTACAATGTCCCTCCGAGTGAAAGGTAGAATGAGCTTTCACCCGTGGATGTCTGACCATAACTTAAATAAACAGGCCCTAAAATGGAATCTACGGCAACATACACACTGCCAGCAGTAATCGCACTGTGCCAACTCATGGCTGATGTGCGATCCCATACGCCACCTTTTTCAAGTGAACCGCCAACATATACCGGAAACTTAAATGCTCCAAAATTATTATCAATAACACGATAACGGTATATTAAACTGGTTAAAGCACTATAACGACCATTTAACTCATAACGATGATAGCCCGATAAATTAAATAATCCTCCAAGATCTTGAGCGTAGATAGGTAATAAATTATCAGCATCTGAACCAGCAGTTTTTATTGAAAATACCATTGTATGTTTATCGTATGTGAATGGTTTAATTATCGATAAATTATAATATACCGTGTCACCAGACTCTGATTCACCTGACGTTGGTCGACGTAAGGTATTACTATAGCCAATCTCACCATTTAAATAAGAACCATAAGATGGAAAGAAGAAGCTATCTAAATCATCATAAGTAAGATCTAAATATGGTCCATATAAATCATAGTTTTCTTTACTATCCAATGCTGATACCGCAATACTACCTGTTTGACCTTTATACCCTAATGTTAATGCTGCCCATGGTCTTATATTCCATCCCATTTCAGCGTAAGCATTAGTTTGATTATATTTCGCATCAATATTTTTTAGATCTTCTGTATTTAAATTATAAGCATTAAAATTATCAAATCGACGAATTTCATTACTCGTTGCAGCGCCAAAAGCAGTAAAGAAATGTTGTTGATAATCTATCGGAAAATATAGTTCAGTTGAAATATCCTTCCAACTCCCCAGTTTCCACTCAAGTAACCACTCTCCACCTTTATCGGTAAGATCAGTATAAATATATTGTGCGCCAAAAGAAAAATCAGATCGGCTTTCAAAATCATCTTCAAACGCCAGTGTAAAGTTTAAGTATCCAGGCCCCCAAGATTTTTCATTAATATCCATCACTAAAATATTTTTATTATCTTTTTGCTTTATTGAATAATTAATTCGCCCATAGATATCTTCACTCTGTAAGCGTTTCACAGATTGTTCTAATTCATTATTAGAAATCACTTTACCTGTTTTTAATTCTAGTTGTGCTAATAATGTTTTATCCGGTAAATTAGTATTATTGATGATTTCAATATCATCAATAAAATATGAGTCATGTGCAGATAATTTCACTCGTCTCATATTTTTTTCTTTATTATATTTAGCATAATCAGAAGTTGATAATTGATAGCGTAATAAACGAGGAAGTGATGCTTGGGCTATTTTCCGTCCCGCTTGATAAGCCTGATCTAATTTATCAAAATCAGCTGCAGTCATAAAAGAAACATTGGGTTGTAAATAAATATCATTCGGCTTCATTAAGCTTTTCTGATAGTCAGCACTGGCATTAGTCATAAAGGTCGTTAACTGTGACACAATATTTAAAGCGCTGTCTAAATCTTTTTTAGGCATTAAACTATCACGTAAATCCACCGCAATAATAACCTCAGCGCCAAGCTGCTTTGCCACATCAACAGGCATATTATTAACGACCCCACCATCAACAAGTAACTTACCATCGAGGTGAACGGGTTTTAATGCGCCAGGCACCGTCATTGATGCTTGCATTGCAGTGGCTAAATTACCAGAGCCAATAATAACAGGGGTTACCTTCGTTATATCCGTCGCAACACTGCGGTATGGAATAGCGAGTTGATCAAAGGTTTTTAATGCCGGTAAATTAACGGTAAGTTGGCGTAAAATAACAGCGAGCCCTTGGCCTTGAAATGCACCAGGGCGAGATTTAAACTCACCATTAATATCCAAACCTAAATCAGTATGTAATTGATAAGTATCGCCTTGTTTCTTTCTTCGTAACGATAGATCATTACGACTAGCCCTATCGATATAACCCGTATTCCAGTTAATATCAAATGTTCGTTGTTTAACTTCGTGAGCAGACAGCCCCATGGCATACATGCCACCGACATAGGCTCCCATACTCGTACCAGTCACAATATCAACTGGAATACGATTTTCTTCAAGAACTTCCAGTACGCCAATATGGGCCGCACCCTTTGCACCACCGCCACTAAGCACTACACCAATTTTAGGACGCTCAATAACAGGACGATCTGCTGTTGCAGCATAGACATTAACAGTTGATGTACTCACAAAAATACAACATAAAATACTGCTAAAATTCTTTTTACTAAACAACATCGTCTAACTCCGCTAACAATAATACTTAGTATAACGTAATACACATCAAAGTATTACGTGTTAACCCTTTAGCAGTATTAAAACAAAAAGAGCGTCGATAAACACGCTCTTTCTCTATTCAGCTATCACTATTTATGTTTTAAATTCCTTTTGCGACATCATCTAAGGCTGTTAATACTTGATCGGTTATATGACCTTCATGAACCAATTTACATACTTTTCGACGTACCGCTAAACCTGAAATTAAGCGTTCAATGGATAAATGGCGTTCATCTTGACGGCTATTGTACAGCTCAACCGTTTTACTGAGCGTTTCATAACTAACACGCTCCCCTGCGACATGAAGCCAATCAAGCTTCTCTAAATACCCCTGACACTCTTCTGTAATCGTAGTAGCTGGATGACCAGTCATTGCAGACAACGCCGTAATACTGCGTTGTAGCGCCTCAGAAGAGGTATATTTAGATAAAACGATAGTAAGTTCATCTGCATTTATTTCAACTAAATGCTTACGCAGCTTAATACGACGTCCTAACCGCCCTCGAGGTCGAGGTTCTTTACGTTGGATTGGTTCAAATTCGCCATCAATAATCGCGGATAACTGATCTAGTGCTTGTTTAGGCATAATCTCATTACGTAATGGATTTGGCATCGTTGGTGCCATATTACGTTTGCCTTCATTAGTGGTTTTCGCACGAGAATAACGAATAACTTCTTCAGCATCAGATTTAATATCTATTCGATAATCCGTATAACGTTTATCAACATCATCAGCCGAAATCGTTAAATGATAACCCCATAAATTAACCGCAAACATCGTCTCGGTCACTTTACCTTCTGCCAGTTTTTTTAATTCACGAATAATATCCGAAGAAAAACGACGCCATTCAATATTTCTAGCAAGTTTTTGATTCAATTCACTTAATAGCATTGAATCAACAACGCGACGTGACATGCGGCTTCTAAAAAACGTGTACAGTTGAAACACTAAAGTATGTTGACGTAAAATCTCTGGTGGGAACAAGAAGAAATAATCACGGGTGAGTAATTCATCAAAAAAGGAAGGTTCCCACACTAAAATATACAAGTTAGGTTTGATGCGAATCTCACCATCGTCACCTTCTTGAGGCGCTTCTTCTGATGCTGTGATCGTACGAGCAATAAATCTAAACCGATCACTTTTAAAACCTTCTGGCATATTTTCACTCAGCCAACGACCGGTTAATTCATGCAACTGAAAATCTGTAAATTCGATACGATCAATACTTTCGCGAATAGAATCACGAGCAGGGCCACTGTCTTTTTTACCACGTAAAGCTAAAATATCAGTGATATAAACAGGGGTTTTATTTGCCATTGAGCGGAGTTGGATCTCATAATCCGCAAGATGATGATCGTGATATTGTACGGTTAGCGTAAACAACGCAAATAACGTCATAAGATCATCAACAGTCATGATCGATTTTGAAGATCGTGTTTCAATGATCGCTTTGGTGCCACTGATCGCAACCATTGCTTTTTGATAACTTTTCTTTGTTCGTGGTGGCGCTAAAGCTTGATCGATAATACCAGCCCAACTTGTTGGCGATACCACAATTTGATCGGCTTCATCTGGCATCGATGGTGGAGTACCTAAACCATATTCAGTCAATAAGCGACGGTTAACATGATTTTGGGCTAATGCCTTAGACCGCTTTTGTTTTTCACGTTGCTTAAATTGATCTGATAGTAAACTACCAGTACCAAGCTGAGAGATGAGTAGTGCTGGATTAATAAAGTGATGCAGCATAGTTTTACCAGCAAGGCCTTCTTCAAATCGCACTGGCTGTTGATTAAATAGCCCAACACTGACAGCTGCCCGTAAACGTTGCTGAATAGCAGCGCGGGTTAACTGGCCTTCTGTTGCTTCAATAAGTTCAGTTGTTGAAACCATACCATCTTGGCTTGATAAGCCACGTAATGAAATTAAATTCAACAGTTCGATAATACTTTTGGTTACACCTTTAAAATGCTGGTATTGGGGTAACCAATCAACCAAATTTGCAGGGATCACAAATAAATGACCATCTTTGTGTGATCTTGGCGCTTCGATCAATATCTTATCAATCGGATTTTTTTTAGTATTTCGAACGGAATTCATTTGTCATTAGCCGTAGAAGCATCATCTTTCCGTAGAGATTAATAGAAAAAGATCAATAAATAAAGTTTTTTATTTAAAGATTTTAAAACTGATCTTTATGATTAAATCTGATCTTATTGATTATATGATCTAATGATCAGGTGAGAAAATTTGTTGTAACTGTATGTTTATAATGATTATTATTTTACAGGCAGTTGGAACGATGATCAACAGAAGTACAGAAACATGATCATATAGCGCTAGAAAGCATGATCATCATAGCACTGGAAAGATGATCATTATAAAGCTGAAAACATGATCATAATAATAATGAAAGCATGATCATCATTGATTATCACCTTTTCCACAAAGTTATCCACAACTAAGATGTGAGAGCACGTATTTATTGGTGTTGATTGTTATTTTCAGTGTTATCGATAGCCTTTTTTTACTGGAAAGATGATCATGTTGGTGTGTTTTCAAGTTTTTGGGGCATATTTATGCTTGTATTGCTTCTCGCAAATGCTTTTTTAAGTTGAATTGACACTTAATTGAGATGACATTCAACGTAAACCAATGTGGATTTGTCATGTATCCGCCATTGGATCAATGATCATCGTGTATTTGGTGTATTTCAATTCTCCATATTGAAGAAATTAAGCGGTTGTTTAGTAGATTTTAAATGACAGCTATGAAGCCCCAACCCTTATTGAATCAGCGTTCCCCGTAGTTTATCTTCAATTTTACATGCTTCCGTGTTGTTAACTCAATAATTGTGATCATTGAACTTTATCTTGATCATTTTTCCGCTATTAAGTGAGTCTAAAAGTACGGTTTACAGGTCTATATTAGCAATTATCTTTGCTTGATCATCGTTTCATCTTTTGTTCTTCTTTGTTGGAACAATGATCAAGTAATCATGAGCTTTTATGAATTCACTGAATATGATTTCAGGTTGTTTTTAGTTTTATTTTGCTTTTTTTTACTTTTTACTAATGAAATTGGGTGATTTCACTAGCAAATAGAATAAAATCTTTCATCGACTCTTTTTTATATTGAAATGACATTATCCGTAAATTATCACTATTTTTTCATTGTTCCGCTAATAATGCAGATGAGTTGAATTTACATTGTAAACTTGTGACACTGTAACAGTTTTGCGAAATGGGTTTAATGAGGTAGATTAGGTTGGATTTTTGAGTAGATTGAAGTCTAAAAACCTTATTTTTTTATGCTTTTTGCATTAATCGATGTTTTTTAGTTGAGATTGGTATTACATGTTTTTGTTCAGCTTTTTATTGTTTACAGTGTGTTTTATTGTACAATAGAGGCAGTCTATTATCATGGCGAAGAGTACTAATGAATAGGGAACAGACGATACAAAATTTGCTCAATATTGCAGAGCAAACTAAACAAGTACAAGCGGATCGTATTGAAATTGTTTTAGAAGAGCGTCGCGAGGAAGTTTTTCCACCAATGTCAAAAGCATTAATGGAAACGCGCTCAGGTTTAACTCGTCGCAAGTTAGATGATGCAATTTCACGTATGGAAGCGACTGGGCATCAATTTACAAAAAATAAAGCAAATCACTATTCAATTACCCTTGAAGAAGCACATCAGTTGATGGAGTCAGCAAAAAAGCCTGCTTTTTATCAACGAGAAGGCGCTGGACGTAAACCTTGGGTGGTGAATGTCCAGAATCAGAAAGGTGGTACTGGAAAATCGATGACAGCGGTGCACATCGCTGCTTGTTTAGCCTTAGATTTAGATAAGCGTTACAGAATTTGTCTTATTGACCTTGATCCTCAAGGATCGTTACGTTTATTTCTTAATCCATTGATTAGTATAGGTAAACAAGAGACTATTTATTCAGCAGTGGACGTAATGTTAGATAACGTGCCGGAAGGTGTGTTAACGGATAAGCATTTTGTAATGGATAATGTGGTAATGCCAACCCAATATCCGAATCTTAAAACCATTGCAGCTTTCCCTGAAGATGCGATGTTCAATGCTGATGCATGGCAAGATTTGGCTGTAAATCAAGATCTTGATATCGTGCGTTTACTTAAAGAAAAAGTGATTGATCCGATTGCTGATGAGTTCGATATCATCATGATTGATACGGGTCCTCATATTGATCCATTAGTTTGGAATGCAATGTATGCATCAAATGCGTTGATCATTCCTTGTGCTGCTAAACGTTTAGACTGGGCATCAACCGTTAACTTCTTTCAGCATTTACCCACTGTTTATGAGATGTTTCCAGAAGATTGGCACGGATTAGAATTCATTCGTCTGATGCCAACGATGTTTGAAGACGATAATAAAAAGCAAGTTTCAGTATTAACCGAAATGAATTACTTGTTACGTGAGCAAGTAATGATGGCGACAGTACCACGAAGCCGCGCTTTTGAGACATGTGCAGACACTTATAGCACTGTTTTTGACCTTACTGCGGCTGAATTTGAGGGCGGTAAGAAGACCCTTTCTACGGCTCAAGAAGCCATTCAGCGTGTTGGTCTTGAATTAGAACGTGTTATGCACAGCCACTGGGCAAACTTGAACGAGGAGTAATTGACAGATGGCAATTAAAACTACAGATCTTAATGCACGTTTATTTGGTAAAGCCGATAAACGTCGTGCGACCAATGTTACAGAAGCACAAACAGCAGCCCGTGATAAAGCCGCTGTGATTGAATTAGCTGTTGCTGGCGAAGATACTGTTGCTTTTGAATTAGTAAAAGTAAACGCAGATGATATCAGCACACAAACGATCGTTTTTGCTGAAAATGCGCGTGAGCAAGCTTTTTTAAATGAGCATGCTCTTGCTGATATTTTAGTAACGTTAAAAGATCGTGGCCAGCAATATCCCGCCGTTGGTCGTTGGCTTGATGATGGTCGTATTGAAGTATTAGACGGTAGCCGCCGTCGTATGTCTTGTATTATTGCTCATAAAGATTTTCTAATTTATGTCGCTAAAGGCATCAATACTGAGCATGCTAAATTTTTGTCCGATGTTGCGAACGCGCATAAGCCATTATCTTTATTTGAACGTGGTAAAGAAATGCAGTCGCTGTTAGATACTGGCAAAGTTGCTGATCAAAAAGAACTGGCTAAGTATTTACAGTGCAGTGAAGCATTAGTGAGTGGTGCACTAAAAGCTGCAAGTTTACCGATGGAATTATTGATGGCTTATCCTAGTGTGGGTGAACTTGGTCGTCCTACTATTGTTAAACTTCACCGTATTTTCTTTGGTTTAAATCACGAACAACAGCAACACATGATTGCTGATTTGAGCGGTGATAATGCAGCATTATGGAAGACGATTAACGCACAAGGCATTAGCCGTATTACGCGTGAAGTAACAGGTAAATTAGAACAATTAGGTGAGCAATTACATCCTAAGACAGTGATTGAGAAGCCAACATCGCAAGATTTAATTAAGGGTAAAGTCTCTTATATGCGTGATGGTGATAAGTTACAGCTTAAATTGAAAAAGATGAGTGATCGTCAAATCAATGATGTACTGGCTTATTTAAATGATTATCTAAAGTAACGTTTATTTTACTTAATAAAAGCCACGCAATTATGCGTGGTTTTTTTATGCCTGTTGTGGCTGTGTTATGATCTGTAGGTCATTTATTTATGGATCTATTTATGTCGGCGCAGTTAGATATTTTCTTCGCTCAACTTCAGCAACAATTATCACACCATTTTTGTCGTCAGTTAATTGTCTTAGAAGGCGATTGCGAATGGGCAACGACAATGGCAACTGTTATTGGTAAGCACTTTTCACAACGATTATGGGCTGGGGATAATGCGCCAATGTCATTTGTGCCTTCATCTCTTAAACAGTCAAAGCAATGGCTTGGGCAAGAGTTTGATATGGTGGCTATCAACGCATTAGATGGATTGAATGCAAATACACTCGGTGCACTTTCTGGCACCGTTAAAGGTGGGGGTATTCTTGTTATTATTACGCCACCAACATGGCGACTTGCTAATATTAGCTCTCATTTTTATCATCGTTTAGGTCGTTTGTTTTTAGAGCCTGAGGTTATGCTTATTCAGCAGTCACAACTTGTCGAGTTATTATCTTTAGCTGTGATACCTGATGACTTATCTTCTTCTCAAATATTTACGGATGCTAATGTTCAACGAGGGTGTTTAACTGCAGGCCAAGTAGACGCAGTGGATGCGATTATTAAAGTTGTGACCGGCCATAGTAAACGTCCATTAGTGTTGTCTGCTGATCGTGGTCGAGGTAAATCGGCGGCGCTTGGTATTGCTGCTGCTGAATTATTACAAACACGAACAATTAAAATCGCTGTTACGGCTCCTTCTTTTGCTTGTGCGGATACGGTATTTAAACTTGCTAAATTACGCTTAGCAACGGCGCTACAACCACATCGACATCAATTACATTTTGGCGCTAGCCAGTTAGAATTTGTAGCCGCTGATGAAATAGTTAACCGCGCATCAGAATTTGATTTTATTATGGTGGATGAAGCTGCCGCTATTCCAGCATCTATCTTAATGGCGTTACTTTCTCATCATAATCGATTAATTTTTGCGACGACTATTCATGGTTATGAAGGTACTGGGCGTGGGTTTGAAATTAAATTCAAACAACAATTAACAATTAAAATGCCACAGTGGCGCAGTTATCATTTAGAACAACCTATTCGCTGGGCTGTTGGCGATCCGCTTGAAGCTTGGATTTTTAAAGCGTTGTTATTATCCGCCGAAGCCCCGAATTGTACTGTGCTTGATGTTGGTTCTGATGTCGCTGCGATTGAATATTCTGTGTTACCGGCCTCTGAATTAGCGGCTAATGAAAACTTATTAAACCAACTGTTTGGTTTATTGATTAACGCCCATTACCAAACCTCACCCAATGATATTCAACAACTGCTAGATGATCCTGAGCTATCCCTGATTGTTGCGTTACAAGCGAAGACAATTATTGGTTGTTGTGTTGTGTCTAAAGAAGGTGGATTTGATGCTGAACTTGCACAATTAGTGATGCAAGGTAAACGTCGTCCACAAGGGCATTTATTGGCTCAATCCTTAGCGGCTCATTTAGGTTATGCGATTGCGGCCGAGCAGCGTTGTTATCGTATATTACGTATTGCTGTTGCTGATAGTTTTCAACAACAAGGTATTGGTACCCATTTGGTGGACGCTGTTTTACAACAAGCACAGAATGAAAACATTGACTATATCGGTACAAGCTTTGGTGCGGCTAATGAGCTTGTGGATTTTTGGTGTCATTGTTCATTACGGCCGTTGCGGTTAGGAATCACTAAAGATGCAGCGAGTGGTCTCCATTCTTTATTGTTTGTTAAACCGTTATCAAGCGCTGCGTTATTATGGTTTGATGAGGCGGTTGCTTTGTTCAGTGCATCTTTTATTTGCCAGCGAGTTGAACAATTTAGTCAGCTTGATAGCCAATTGTTTTTTAAATTATATTCTCAAAATGTTCAGCAACCATTGAATTATGGCTTATCACAGATACAGATTGAACATCAGCTACAAACCTTTATTCAAGGTGGACTTGGTTATGATGTCGTGGTTGCTAGTCTTGAAAGCTGGCTCTCACAGTATTTGTTGCAAGATGATTGTGCTTGGAATGATGATGTCGGCTTTGCGGTAGCTAAGATTTTGCAAAAACAAACTTGGTCAGCGGTGGGGGAGCGATATCATTTAGCCAGTCGTAAAGTTGCTCAGCAGCATTTACGAAATATAGTTGCTCGTTATTATTCTTTATCTTCTCAAGTTTATTAGAGGTTTTTCATTATGCAAATTCAAGTTGATACACATACACATACATTATCCAGTGGTCATGCTTATAGTACAATCATTGAAAATGCCCAAGCTGCTGCGGCAAAGGGATTAAAAATGTTTTGTAATACTGACCATGCTTCTTTAATGCCTGGTGCTCCTCATTTCTGGTATTTTGCGAATCAACGTGTACTTCCTCGATTTCTTGAAGGTGTCGCTGTTTTACGTGGTGTTGAGGCAAATATCAAGAATACTGCGGGTGAGGTCGATCTTGATAATACCGTTTTAGCGAAATTAGATTGGGTGATAGCGAGTTTGCATGAGCCCGTTTTTAAACCGATGACGAAAAGTGATCATACTGAAGCATTGATTAATGCAATACAGTCAGGCGTGGTTGATGCGATCGGTCACCCTGGAAATCCTAATTATGATTTTGACTTTGAAGCCGTCATTCGTATTGCCGCTAAGAATAATGTGTTAGTTGAAATCAATAACTCATCATTGGGCCGCTCTCGTGTTGGTAGTGCACCTCGATGTGAAGATATTGCTGCACTAGCAAAAGAACTTGGGGCTCGAATTACGACTGGGTCTGATGCTCATTTTGCGGCGGATGTTGGTAACTTCTCAAGCATTAAGACTTTGTTAGCACATGTTGATTTTCCGCAGGAATTAATTGTGACTCAATGCCCTGAAACATTCTTAGCATTCTTAACTGAGCGTGGAAAGTCTGTTGCTGAACAATATGAAAATCATAAATGGTGATCAGATAATGTTTTGGTTTACAGTGTAAACTGAGACTTAATTATATTTACAGTGTAAATCGTCATATTAATTTACACTGTAAATATTATAATTCTAGCCAACAACTACAGCCAACAACTACAGCCAACAACTACAGCCAACAACTACAGCCAACAACTACAGCCAACAACTACAGCCAACAACTACAGCCAACAACTACAGCCAACAACTACAGCCAACAACTACAGCCAACAAC